>JAIXVT010000311.1 GCA_027482725.1 Pseudomonadota bacterium
TGCGTTTTTCGTTGCGCACGATGATGTCAGGAGCATTCAGCTCCACAAGACGACGCAAACGGTTGTTTCGGTTAATCACTCGACGGTAAAGATCGTTGAGATCTGAAGTTGCAAAACGGCCACCGTCCAACGGCACTAACGGACGCAGCTCGGGTGGGATCACGGGGATCACATCCAGCATCATCCACTCCGGACGATTGGTACCGCTGGTTTTAAAGCTTTCCACCACATGCAAACGCTTGGTCAGCTTGGTGCGGGCCGCTTCAGAAACCGCTTCTTTAAGATCACGGCGCAAGGTACGTGAAAGGAGTTCGATATCGGTTTTTTTCAATAGCTCCCGAATCGCTTCTCCACCCATTCCGGCAGTAAAGGCCACACCATCACGCATGAGCTGAAGGTATTTTTCTTCTGGCAAAAACGTGCCCACATCGAGGCCGGAGTTTCCGGCATCGGTGACGACATAAGCTTCGCAGTAAAGAACTTTTTCAAGATCTTTAAGCGCCAAATCCAAAAGCGCACCGATACGGGAAGGGAGCGATCGTAAGAACCAAATGTGCGCAACAGGCGTTGCAAGCTCAATATGGCCCAAACGTTCACGGCGCACTTTGCTTTGAATCACTTCAACGCCGCATTTTTCACACACAACACCCCGGTGCTTCATGCGCTTGTATTTTCCACAAATACATTCGTAATCCTTGATCGGTCCAAAGATTTTTGCGCAGAACAGTCCATCGCGTTCAGGCTTAAACGTCCTGTAGTTGATGGTCTCAGGTTTTTTTACTTCGCCAAAACTCCACTCGCGGATACGTTCCGGGGATGCCAATGAAATTCGGATCCCTTTAAAGCTCAATGGATCTTTGGGTTTATCAAAGAAGTTTAACAAATCTCTCATGATCGTTTCCTTTAGTCTTTCGTCGGGTTTAGAGCTGATCGGCCTTAATTTCGCCTTTGTCCTGTTCCTCAATCAATTCCACGTTCAAGGCCAAGCTCTGAAGCTCTTTGACCAAAACGTTGAACGATTCCGGAAGACCGGGCTCAAGGATTTGTTCGCCTTTTACAATCGCTTCGTACATGCGGTTACGTCCCGTGACGTCATCGGACTTCACGGTGAGGAACTCTTGAAGCGCGTAGGCGGCACCATAAGCCTCGAGTGCCCACACTTCCATTTCCCCTAAACGCTGACCACCGAACTGGGCTTTACCCCCAAGCGGTTGTTGGGTCACCAAGCTGTACGGCCCGATGCTCCGTGCGTGAATTTTCTCTTCGACCAAGTGGTGGAGTTTAAGAACATACATCACTCCCACGGTCACTTCCTCGGCAAACGGTTCGCCCGAAACCCCGTCAAATAGTGTGGTTTTTCCAAGAGTGGGCAATCCTGCGACTTTGAGCATCTGCTCAATATCGGATTCATGCGCTCCGTCAAACACCGGAGTTGCAAAGTGAACACCTTCACGCAAGTGACGCGCCATTCGGATCACATCTTCGTCCGATGCTTTCGCCAAATAATCGTGAACGGTTTTGTCCGTATAGGTTTCTTTGAGCAACTTGCGGAGACCGTCGGTTTTTGCCTGGGCCGAATTCTTGAACTGCTCCAAGTAATCGGTGACTTTATCGCCGATGCCGCGCGCGGCCCAACCCAAAGTCAATTCGAGCAACTGACCAATGTTCATCCGTGACGGAACCCCGAGAGGGTTCAACACCATGTCCACAGGACGTCCATCAGCGGTAAACGGCATGTCTTCGGCCGGCATAATCCGACTGATGACCCCTTTGTTCCCGTGACGGCCGGCCATTTTATCTCCGACCTGAAGCTTACGCTTGATCGCGATCTGTACTTTGACCATTTTGATCACGCCTGGAGCAAGCTCGTCTCCACGCTTAAGCTTGTCGATCTTTTCTTTAAAGACAAACTTCACGGAATCAATACGTGCCCGTGCGGCTTTTACCAAATTGGTCACATCTTGCTCTAAATCCGACTTCACAGGGATAAATCCCAAGAGATCAAACGGAACCTTGCGTAGCGTTTCCAGATCAAGCTTCTGACCTTTAGCCAAAATTTCTTCCGAACCGTCTTCAGACAACAACTTTCCGGTAGTCACTGCGCCATCAAGGATCTTGGCCACACGTTCGTAAGTGGTTTGTTTAATCGCATCGGTTTCGATTTTCTCGTCACGACGGATTCGGGTCACGGCTTCTTCTAGGATTTGCTTGGAGCGCTCGTCAAGGTCCGTGCCTTCGCGAGAAAACACTTGGGCATTGATGATCGTTCCGTACACACCCGAAGCGGCACGGAGTGAAGAGTCACGGACATCGCCCGCTTTTTCACCAAAGATCGCGCGGAGAAGTTTTTCCTCGGGAGAAAGCTGGGTTTCGCCCTTAGGAGTCACTTTTCCTACCAAGATATCGCCGGGCTTCACTTCTGCACCGATGCGGATAATTCCCGATTCGTCCAAATCTTTCAGGGCTTCTTCGCCGACGTTTGGAATATCACGGGTAATTTCTTCTTTTCCGAGCTTAGTATCCCGCGCAATACATTCGTACTCTTCGATATGCACCGAAGTGAAGGTATCGTCTTTGATCAAACGCTCAGAAATCAGGATAGAATCCTCGAAGTTGTATCCGCCCCAAGGCATGAACGCCACAAGAACGTTTTGTCCAAGCGCCAGTTCTCCCGCCTCGGTAGATGGACCATCAGCAAGCACTGCGCCACGGGCCACTTGGTCGCCGACTCGGACCACCACACGTTGGTTTACGCAGGTGTTCTGATTGGAGCGCTGGTACTTGGTCAGGTTGTAGATATCAACACCCGACTCGTCTTCGGCCAAATCATCGGTACGACGGACCACAATTTTTCCGCCATCGACCATGATCACTTCGCCCGGATTTTTTGCTGCGATCACGTGACCGGAGTCGCGTGCCACGATGCCTTCAATCCCGGTTCCGACAAACGGAGCGCGCGCCTTGATGAGAGGCACGGCTTGACGTTGCATGTTGGATCCCATCAAGGCGCGGTTGGCATCATCGTGCTCCAAAAACGGAATCAAAGATGCGGCAATCGACACCAGCTGGTTGGGACTTACATCCATCATCTCGATATCGTCAGGATTCACTAATGCGAAATCCCCTTTACGACGCGAGGGAACGAGGTCAGTCGTTTCGAATTTTTGTTTTTTGAGCGCCTCGGCATTAGCCTGAGCGATCACTTTGTTTTCTTCTTCCGTTGCCGTGAAGTATTGGATTTCATCGCTGACCTTGCGCTCTTTGACCAAGCGGTAAGGGGTTTCGATAAATCCGAATTCGTTCACGCGCGCAAATGTCGACAACGACGCGATCAAACCGATGTTCGGTCCTTCTGGCGTTTCGATCGGACAAATCCGACCGTAGTGGGTGTTGTGAACATCGCGGACTTCAAATCCTGCGCGGTCACGGGTCAAACCTCCGGGCCCAAGGGCTGAAAGACGACGCTTGTGCGTGACTTCAGACAAGGGGTTGGTCTGATCCATAAACTGCGACAACTGGCTTGAACCGAAAAACTCCTTGACCACCGCAGACACCGGCTTTTGATTGATCAGGTCATGCGGCATCAGGGTTTCGATTTCCTGAATGCTCATGCGCTCTTTTACAGCGCGCTCCATACGTACCAAACCGATTCGGAATTGGTTCTCCACAAGCTCGCCCACGGCGCGCACACGGCGGTTCCCCAAGTGATCGATATCATCAA
>JAIXVT010000275.1 GCA_027482725.1 Pseudomonadota bacterium
A
Organism: Pseudomonadota bacterium; assembly: GCA_027482725.1. GTDB lineage: Bacteria > Bdellovibrionota > UBA1018 > UBA1018 > CAIMNF01 > JAIXVT01. The sequence continues at coordinate 2 of JAIXVT010000275.1, forward strand.
AAAAGATAATTGCGTAAAAGGTCCCAACGACAAGCGCTAAAAAAACGAGCGCCTTAACGATATGCAACTCCCCTGAACGAATCAAAGAAATCGCGCTAGAGAACCCACTCGGAATACGTGCCGCAATACCCGCAAAAATCAACATTGAGGTTCCATTGCCGATTCCGCGCTCAGAAATCTGTTCGCCTAACCAAACCAGGAACATGGTCCCACCGGTCAAAGTAATCGTTGTCATCAAAATAAACCCCATACCTGGGTCCAATACGACGGGCGGATTGCTGTACGCCTGCATGGTTTTTGCAATTCCAAATCCCTGAACAAATGACAAAAGCACCGTACCGTAGCGAGTGTACTGAGTGATTTTTTTCCGACCCGCATCCCCCTCTTTTTGAAGCTCAGAGAAGTAGGGAACCATGACGGTCAATAGCTGAAAAATGATCGAAGCGCTAATGTAAGGCATCACCCCCAGAGCAAAAATACTGAAACGCTCCAACGCCCCACCGCTAAACAAGTTGAACCACCCAAAGATTGTCCCCTGAAGGTTGGAAAACGCGGTTGCTAAAGCAGCACCATCCACACCCGGGGTTGGGATGTGAATCCCCAACCGATAAACGGCAAGCACGATGATGGTAAACATCACTCGTTTTCGTAATTCTGGAATTTTTACTAGTCCTTGTGGCCCCGCCATGTTGTATCCCTTTCCCAGAAATGAACAAGCAAGGTAGCTGAATCTTTGGGTTTTTAAACCAAAGGAGCCCCCTTGCTTGCGGTTGTAAACTTTCGTTAAACTCTAACGCTAAATTCTAACAATTTCTACGGACCCACCTGCAGATTTAATTTTCTCTACAGCTGCGTCAGAAACGCGATGTGCTTTAACTTTTAGTCCACGGGTGATGTTCCCGTTTCCTAAAACGACAAGACGATCAGAATCTCGCTTGGCAAGACCCATCTCTTTAGCCACTGCAAGAGTAAGCTCTTTAATGTCGCTTGGAAGTTTTGTCTCGAGATCGGCAAGATTAAACACTGCATGTTTTTTTGCATGAATGTTGGTAAAGCCGCGTTTAGCAAGACGTCGGTACAAAGGAGTTTGACCGCCTTCAAATCCCAGTCGAACGCTTCCGCCAGACCGTTGAAGTTGACCTTTATCCCCTTTACCCGCTGTTGGACCTAATCCCGAACCTGATCCACGTCCCAAGCGTTTGCGTTGGGAGTTGGAACCCGGCTGTGGTTTTAAATTATTTAACTTGATCATGATACCTACTCCTAGCTTTCGGACACGACTTCCACAAGGTGGAGTACTTTTTTAATCATGCCGCGAACTGCCGGGGTGTTTTCGAGAGAAACTTCCTGATGACGGCGTTTCAATCCAAGCCCCTGCAAACAACCCCGTTGAGTGGGGTTACACGCGATTCGTCCTTTTTTAAGGCGAATTTCGATAGTTCCGGCCGCTTTTGCGGTTTTTGTTTTTTGCGTTGCCATAACTCAATTACCCGTTTCCTGAAGTGATCTCAGCAACCGTTTTCCCGCGTGATTTAGCGATGTCCGAAAGACTTCGCAAACTGTTCAACGCTTCAAAGGTTGCTCTCACCACGTTGTGAGGATTGTCTCGCTTCAGAGATTTTGTAAGAATATTTTTTACACCAGCGGCTTCAAGAATTGCGCGGACAGCCGAAGAGGCAATGACTCCAGACCCTTCGGGAGCGGGCTTCATCAATACCGAGCTTGCGCCGAATGTTCCGGTGACTTCGTGAGGAATGGTGGTTCCTGCCAACGGCACAGAGACAAGTGACTTTCGTGCGCGCTTACCGGCTTTTTTAATCGCCTCGGGCACTTCGGTCGCTTTCCCCAAACCTACACCCACTTGACCTTTTTTATTGCCGACCACGACGATCGCCGCAAAACTAAAGCGCCGACCACCTTTGACCACTTTTGCACAGCGGTTAATGTGGATCACCTTATCTTCAAACTCGGTATCTTCTGTTCTTTTATCGTTGTATCCAGCCATTGATTGATCCTTTTCTTAAAATACCAAACCAGCTTCGCGAGCAGCATCTGCAAGCGCTTTCACTTTTCCGTGATAAAGGTAACCACAACGATCAAAAACAACCGTTTTAATCCCTTTTGCTTGAGCGCGCTTTGCGATCAACTGGCCCACTTTTTTAGAGCTTTCGATGTTAGCGGCCAGATCCCCGCCCAACTCTTTGTCCAAAGTTGACGCAGCAACCAAAGTTGCCCCCTTGCTGTCGTCAATCACCTGAGCATAGATATTGGCATTCGATCTAAAAATCGCCAAGCGTGGACGTGCTGTGGTCCCCTCAAGGGTTGCACGAATTTTACGCTTGTGCTTAAACCGAATTTTTACTTTTTGACTGCTTTTTTTACCTACCGTATTACGCATGAATCACCTCTTATTTGCTTCCCGCAGCAGACTTACCTGCTTTGCGCACGATGTGCTCGTCCGTATAACGGATTCCCTTGCCTTGATAAGGCTCTGGTGGCTTGATTCCGCGAATCTTATCCGCAGTCAAACCGAGAAGCATTTTATCGCTACCGGTCAAAACAATGTGAGTATTGTTTTCCACCTTGCACGCGATACCTTCAGGAAGTTTAAAATCAACAGGATGGGAGAACCCAATGGTCAACGACAAGGTTTGACCCTTGGTTGCTGCCCGGTATCCTACTCCCACGATATCCAAATCTTTTTGGAATCCCGTAGAAACGCCCGTCACCATGTTTTGGATCTGGGTACGGACAACGCCTTGAAGGGCATTGGATTTAGGGAAAGTTTCGTCCCGACCGATAGTAATTTCTTCTTTGGCCACGTTAACGATTACTCCACCAGGAAGCTTGAATGAAAGTTTGCCCTTAGGGCCTTCTACTTTCACGTCCTGGCCTGATAGAGCAACCTTTACACCGGCACCGACTTTAATAGGGGCTTTACCTACTCGAGACATCTTACCAAACCTCGCAAAGGACTTCGCCACCAACGTTGGTCTGAGACGCCTTAGAAGCGGACATCACCCCACGAGAGGTCGAAAGGATTGAAATTCCAACGCCACCAAGAACACGCGGAAGGTTATCCACACCCGCATATCGGCGCACACCTGGTTTACTTGCGCGACGAATCCCACGGATCACGCTTTTTCCGGCATCATCATATTTTAAATAGATGCGAATGGTCACCAGACCGTTGTCGTCTTTAAGTAAACGAAAATTTTTGATAAATCCTTCGTCCTTCAACACTTTAACAATGTTGGCTTTAATGCGGGACGCAGGAACTTCCAATTTTTCATGTTTTTCTTGGGCCGCGTTACGTACTCGGGTGAGTAGGTCCGCGATAGGATCTGTCATTGCCATAAATATTTCCTTTATTCTTCTACCAGCTTGACTTTGTTACTCCGGGAAGCAGGCCCTTTAGAGCCAATCCACGGAAGCAAAGACGACACATGTTGAACTTACGCATGAAACCGCGCGAACGACCACACAAAGGACAACGGTTCTTTTGGCGAGATTTGAACTTTGGTGCAACGCCGATTTTCACCATCTTACATTTTTTAGCCAAGACTCTGCTCCTTTATTACTTTCGGAAAGGCATGCCCATTTCAGCAAGCAATGCTCGGGCATGTTCGTTGTTTTTTGCTGTCGTACAAATCGTAATCGTCATCCCACGGACAGCATCTACAAGGTCATAGCTGATTTCCGGGAAAATGATTTGCTCGCGCATCCCCAAAGAATAGTTACCTCGACCATCAAAGGACTTAGGATTTGTCCCTTTAAAGTCACGGACGCGAGGAAGGGTTAACGCTACCAAACGATCAAAAAATTCGTACATTCGTGCGCGACGTAACGTTACGGCTACAGCCACCGCGTTGCCTTGACGCAACTTAAAGTTTGCGATCGCTTTTTTCGCTCGGCAAAGGTAAGGCTTCTGACCTGTGATCGCCATAAGATCATTCATGGCGCTGTCCAAAACCTTAGGGTTACCGACCGCTTCTTTTACCGCACAGTTAATCACGATTTTTTCAAACCGAGGAACTTCCATGCTGCTTTTAAAACCAAATTGTTTAACCAATGCAGGAACTGCCACTTTATTATAGTGCGTTACCATACGAATTTCAGACCGAGGAGAAATACGGGTCTCACCCGCTCCAGCTACTTTCAGCGCATTGGGTAGCGAGTTTTTTTCACGCTTACCTTTAGCCTCCGGCTTCGGCTTAGCAACTTTTTCCGCTGCTTTTTTTTCTACTGTCTTTTCTGCTTCTTTTTTATCAGCCACTTCGACCTCCGAGGGTTACACAGAAAAATTAGGAAGACTTCTTAGTTGTAAGTTCGCCCGACTTCCCGCGCGCGAACTTCGAAGACCGAAGGGGCTTCTTTGACGTGGGGTCCACCAGTTGCACTTTTGAGTAGTGCATAGGTGATTCCTTAGACAAAATTCCGCCTTGGGGATTCTTTTGAGAAGGCTTCACATGGCGTCGAACCACATTTACACCTTCGACCAATACTTTCATGTTCTTAGGGTCTACCCGAAGAACTTTACCTTGTTTACCTTTGTCCTTGCCTGACATGACTTGGACAAGATCGTCTTTACGAATAAAAAGCTGGCTCATAACTCACCTTAAAGAACTTCCGGAGCCAAGGAAATGATCTTCATAAAGTTACGTGCGCGAAGTTCGCGGGCAACTGGTCCGAAGATACGGGTTCCGACTGGCTCGTTTTGGTTATTGATCAACACTGCAGAGTTGTTATCAAACCGAATATAACTTCCATCATCTCGGTTGATTTCTTTCGCAGTGCGGACGATCACGGCTTTCATGATGTCCCCTTTTTTTACTTTTGAATTTGGAGCGGCATCCTTTACCGACACCACAATCACATCACCAATCGTGGCATAGCGACGACGGGTTCCGCCAAGAACTTTAATACACATGACGGATCTCGCACCTGAGTTGTCCGCTACGTCTAATCTACTTTCTGTTTGAATCATGATTCACCTCAGAGAAACTTTGTGTTTAACTGCCGGATTATTCCGCAGTTCGGAGCCCTGTTGTTGCAGCGCGAACGACAGATTGGATCGCCCAACGTTTTTCGCGACTCAAAGGCCGACTCTCCACGATCGCCACCAAATCACCGGTACGGGTGGAGTTGTTTTCGTCATGGGCTTTAAATTTTTTTGATACCGTCGTGTACTTGCCGTACTGAGTGTTTTTGACTTGTCGCTCAACACGAATCACGCGGGTCTTCATCATTTTGTCGCTGACCACAGTGCCCACCAAAATACGTCGGTGGAGTTTACCCGTGGCTGTCGACTGTTCTGGGGTTCCTGTAACCGCATTTGCTTGGGGAGCGGTCTTGCTGGCTTTTGCTGGTTTAGCCGTTTTCGTTGCCATAGTTTAATCCTTCTTACGCCTTCTGTTCCGCTTTTTGGCCCATGAACGTTTTGATGCGAGCTATCTCTTTTCTCATTTTCCAAAGACTAGAGGTATTCTCCAACTGCCCTGTCGCTAGCTTCATTTTTGCTTCAAAGGTCTCTCTGCGGACCTCAGCAAGACGCGCTTCGAGCTCTTTTACGCCCAAGTTCTTGATCGCATCTATTTTTCTTTGTCCGGTTTGACCTGTTTTAGTTTTCTTTGCCATAAATCACCTTATTTCGCCGCAGCTTGGGCTGCTCTAGCTGCTTTTTTTTCAGCTACAACTACTTTCTGCGCCGCTTTTGCCTTCTCCGCCAAAGCCTCAGTTTCTTTGCTGATGACTTTGAACTTTAATGGAAGTTTGTGAGCCGCCAAAAGGAGAGCCTTTGTCGCTTCTTCTTTATTCACTCCACCCATTTCGAAAATAATCCGACCTGGCTTAATGATAGCTGCCCATTCTTCCACGTTCCCTTTACCGGATCCCATTCGGGTTTCGGCGGGCTTCTTGGTAATAGGCTTGTGGGGGAAAATACGAATCCACACATCACCACCACGCTTGATCGAACGGGTCATTGCCACCCGAGCAGCCTCAAGCTGTTTAGCATTGATGCGTCCACACTCAGACGCTTGCAAACCGAACTCGCCAAAAAACAATGAACCGCCGCGGTCGGCGCGCCCACGCATTTTACCTTTTTGTTGTTTACGCCACTTGACGCGTTTTGGAGTTAACATGTTCCTTTACCTTCTAGGCTTTTGCCTGAACCTTTTCACCTTCAACCGCAAGTTGTTTCGCTTCTTGAGCGGCTTGACGCTTCAGGGTCTGAGTTTCGCCATTGTATACCCACACTTTCACGCCGATTTGGCCGTAAACGGTGCTGGCTTCTGTAAATCCATAATCGATGTTTGCGCGCAAGGTGTGCAAAGGTACGCTATCCTCGCTATACCATTCGGCACGAGCAATCTCTGCTCCACCCAAACGACCGGCAACTCGGATCTTAATCCCTTTAATGCCTTGCTTGAACGCTGAGGTCATACACTTTTTCATCGCACGACGGAAAGCAACACGCTTTTCAAGTTGTGCAGCAACATTTTCCGCAATCAACTGGGCGTTAGCTTCTGGGTTACGCACTTCGATAATGTTCAAAATCACTTCGGCACTAGACAGCTTCTGGACTTCCGAACGCAACTGATCAACACCTGCGCCTTTTTTCCCGATCACAATGCCTGGACGTGCAGTGTGCACGTTGATTTTTACTTTAGCAGCGGCGCGCTCAATCTCGATACGAGCAATTCCAGCGGCGAAAAGTTTTTCTTTCAACACTTGACGGAGCTTAAGATCTTCGTGCAAAAGTTTTGCGTAATCTTTTTTTGCGTACCATCGGCTTTCCCAAGTGCGAGTAATGCCTAATCGAAATCCAATTGGATGAACCTTCTGACCCATGCTTTCTCCTTACCCGCCAAAGCTTTCTGACACAGAAACTTTAAGGTGACTGGTGTACTTCAAAATACGACTTGCTGAACCCTTTGCTCGGGACTTAAACCGTTTGAGCGTTGGGCCTTTGCCCACCAAAATCTCGCTGACGACGAGTTTATCTAAATCAATCGTCCCTTTTTGTTGCGCGTTTGCAACAGCGCTTTTGATCACATTAGCCACAATCGTCGCGGTACGGCGACGGCTAGATAAAGCTAAAGTGTTCATCGCTTTGCCAACGGGTTGCCCACGCACTTCATCCGCAAGCAAACTCAACTTGCGTGGAGTGATTCGAATATATTTCAATGACGCCTGCATATTACTTACCTGCTTCTTTTTTATCCGCAGCGGTATGTCCATGGAACGTGCGGGTCAATGCAAACTCACCCAACTTGTGTCCAACCATGTTTTCCGTCACAAACACAGGCACAAACTTCCGCCCGTTGTGAACCGCTAGAGTTAACCCAACAAACTCAGGTAAAACCGTCGATCGTCGGGACCATGTCTTAATTACTTTTTTGTCTTTAGTGCTCTGAGCAACTTCTACCTTTTTTAAGAGGTGATCATCGCAGAAAGGACCTTTTTTTAGTGAACGAGCCACGATCTATCTCCTTTGTTACCTGTCGTTAATGCGCTTAACAATAAACGCATCTGTACGCTTGTTTTTACGAGTTTTATAACCTTTGGTCGGCTTACCCCAAGGAGTAGTCGGATGACGTCCCCCTGAGCTTTTACCTTCTCCACCCCCCATCGGGTGATCGATCGGGTTCTTAGCCACACCCCGAACAGTTGGACGAATCCCCAACCAACGAGAGCGACCTGCTTTACCAATCGTAATGTTCTCATGCTCAAGGTTAGAAACCTGACCCACGGTAGCGCGACAGTCTGAATGAAGAAGTCGCGTCTCACCGCTCGGCATACGGAGCTGACAATACACCCCTTCTTTTGCCATCAACTGAGCGTAACCCCCTGCAGAACGAGCAAGCTTTCCTCCGCGGCCAGGAATAACTTCGATATTGTGGATAAACGTACCCACCGGAATCGAACTCAAACGAAGAGAGTTTCCCGGCTTAATGTCGGCTTTGTCCGAAGCAATCACAGGGTCTCCAACTTTAAGTCCCTCTGGAGCGATGATAAAACGCTTATCGCCGTCTACAAAGTTAATCAAAGCAATCCACGCCGTGCGGTTAGGATCGTATTCGATGGAAGCGACTTTACCTGGGATCTCCAGGTTGCTGCGCTTAAAATCGATCAAACGGTATTTTTGTTTATGACCACCACCGATTTGCTGAACGGTGATGCGACCATACATCCCGCGACCACCGGTCTTAGACTTGACTTGAGTCAAACGCTTAGGACGCGATGGAGCATCTGCTTTTTTGGTCAGAACTTTAAAGTCCGCTACGGTCTTGTAGCGAAGCGTTGGAGTAGTGGGTTTGAAACTTTTGACTGCCATGACGCTGATTCCTTATTGTTTCACTTGTAAAAGATCGATGCGCTGCCCATCGGCAAGAGTCACGATCGCTTTTTTCCAGTTAGACCGCTTGTACTCGAATCGGCCTGAGCGCTTATTCTTTCCGTGAACGATCATGGTTTTTACTGCCTTCACATCAACTTTAAAAAGTTGCTCAACTGCATCGCGAATTTCATTTTTTGTCGCAGCAAGTGCAACTTGAAAAACGGCGCGGTTAGCAATCTCTGCAAGCGCAGTGCTTTTCTCGCTGATAATGGGGCGCTTAATAATTTCGTAGAGTTTTTCTTGTGTCATGGATTAGGCCTCCACCGCATAACGGGTTTCGAGCGCTTTTGCAGCATCTTGAGTCACCAATAACCATTCGTGCTTCAGGATGTCGTAGGGATTCACGCCTTCGGTGCGAACCATTTTTGCACCCTTTAAGTTACGAACGGACAATTCCAAGTTGGCGTCCGCATTTGCAATCACAAGAACTTTTTCCAAACCGAAAGCCTTTTTAATCACAGCTTCCGCATCTTTCGTGCGCGGCTCTTTAAAAGTAATCTGATCAACGACAATTACGCGATTGGCTTTAACACGATCAGACAAAGCTGAACGGATCGCACCACGAACCATCTCTTTGGGTGTCGCTTCTTGGTAAGAGCGGGGCTGAGGACCGAAGTTCTGTCCCCCGCCGGGCATCAACGGTGAACGTGTTGACCCTTGACGCGCATTACCGGTTCCTTTTTGCTTGAACGGCTTACGACCACCACCACGAACTTCTGATTTCGTCTTGGTTTTTGCAGTTCCTTGGCGCTCACCAGCAAGCTGGGCTTTCACCACTTGGTGCACCAACGCACGGTTGATTTCTGCGCCGAACACCGCATCACTCAACGTGATGCTACCGACTTTTTCTTTTTTCTGATTATAAAGTTCTAAAATAGGCATTTTGTCTGACTCCTGATTACGCCTTCACCGCAGGGGAAATCGTTACGATCCCACTCTTAGGTCCAGGTACACTGCCGTGAACAAGGATAAGACCCTTTTCGGCATCGACTTTAACAACCTTCAAGTTTTGGATGGTGACGCGAACGTTACCCATCTGACCGGCCATTTTTTTCCCTTTGAAAACTTTTGAAGGGTCGGCTCGGTTCCCGATAGATCCGATTTGACGGTGGCTCACGGACGCACCGTGACTGGCAGGGCCCCCTGCATAGTTGTGACGCTTCATCACCCCTTGAAAGCCTTTACCTTTTGAAACCGCGTGAACATCCACAAGCTCGCCTTCTTTAATCACACCCAAAGAAAGAACTTGTCCTTCCACAGCGGATTCGATGGCAGCATCGTTTGCTACACGAAATTCCTGAGCGTAGTACACGCCATCAACGCCAGCTTTTTTAAAGTGGCCATTTTCCGGCTTGTTCACGCGAGAAGCTTTCTTGGGAAGAACTCCAACCTGAAGGGCTGAGTAACCGTTCTTCTCTGATTTTTTGACTTGGGTGATGATGTTGGGCTTTACGGCAATAACAGTAACCGCGAGAGACTTCCCGTCGGTTCCGTAAACTTGAGACATCCCGGCTTTTACACCGATAATGCCCGCGCCTTCACCTTCTAATAAAAATTCTGTTTGTGAGGTTTGTTCGCTCATGACGTCATCCTTGATTAAGATTTGATCTCAACGTCAACACCCGCTGACAAATCGAGTTTCATCAATGAGTCAATGGTTTGCTGAGTGGGTTCAACGATATCGAGCAGACGCTTGTGCGTGCGCACTTCGAACTGCTCTCGTGATTTTTTATCAACGTGCGGAGACCGCAACACACAGTATTTGTTGATTACTGTAGGAAGCGGGATAGGTCCGCGAATGATTGCACCAGTACGCTTGGCGGTGTTTACGATTTCCCACACCGACTTATCAAGTACACGATGATCAAATGCCTTAAGCTTGATGCGAATTTTGTGTTCTGCAACGGCCATATTCATTCCTTCTTACGCAAAAGCTCCATTCCGATTATCCCGGACTTATGCGCATAAAAAATTCCCATCACATTCCACCGCCAAGTGATGGCACCTTCTCTTTTCGACCGATTCTTGCTCTCATCATTCGTGCTGGAGGGTGGCTCCGATGCTGATCTTTGAAGGGCTCAAGCGAGCCTGATTCTTCAAGTCTTCAGCACACGAACTGTAGGGCTGAGCTAAAACGCTGGTTCGATAGTCTTAAAGTTTTAGCGGATTTGTCTAGGCAACTCAAGTTAAATTTACAACGTGATGATTTATTATTTGATTTCCGATGACCGATGAGTTTCGGGTCGCTTACCAAAAACTTCTTCGGTTGATAGCGCATTTGCGAACTCTTTTTCCAGAGGCTCTAGCTTTTCTCTATGAATTAAGTTTCGCCCTCTCAGGGCGTGACGCGACCAGATCGGCATCATGGTTTGAAAACGATCGCCCCAATCGCGAGGATTGCTCAAATATCGGTCGATACTTTCGAACAACGTGTTGGTGCAGTTTCTTTTGAGCAAATGATAAACCTGAGTCATTGAGGGATCATGAAAATCCCTTAGGAACTGCGCAACCAAGCCCGCTCGGGTCTTGTCAGACTGGAGAATGATTTCCCACTGATCGACCCTGTTCCCCTCACTGCCCACCTGATGAGCCACTTTGGTTTCTAGGGTCAATAAACGGTAGGCCAGCGCAAAATTAGGGGCAATGCTCTTTTGAAGGGAATACCGAGGTCCTCCCACCACGGGCACTGCCTCGTTAGAAAAAACAAGGCTTTTTGCGGTAATTTGAGGGCAATCCGCACCGCAGATTTGATCCGTGAGCTGCACGGGACTATCCGGTTTAAAGTCCACCCGGACTTGAGTGTGAGCCGCTATCCACTCGGGCGGGAAATACTCCATCTGGAATACTAAGCGCTCAATATTTTTGAGATCGATGGTGCCGATATAGAAACGATAGCCGTGCGCAATGTTGGCGATGCGATAGACCCCACCGTCTTTGTCTAGGGTCTGCTCAATAATTTTAAATGATCTTTGTTTATCGACCTCTATAGGCCGGCCTTTATTTCTACCTTGGGGCATTAGCCCTGATGGGGCATGCGGATCTTGTGCGAATGCTGGCAACACGATAGCGAGTAATGCGACAACCCTACCTACCCGCCCAAAATATTTTGTGAATTTCTCAAGACGCATGGCCGGGAGATTAGGGAATGGGGAGAATTTTGTAAATAGCGTTGATGGATCATATGGGGCGGCCTATGTGAGACCCTCGTGGCACCCCAGTCCCCCACAAAACGAGAAATCCCGATGCGAGTGAGACGAGCAGATAAATTTTAAATGGATCGAGACCACTAACTCACACTAGGGACAACCGCATACGCGTGGACTTCTCGTATTAGTGATTTTGAAAAAGAAACCAATACGAACTGTAGAGTGTTAGGGAGTCAAACCGCAGACACGATGGATGGTAGTTATTGGGCTGCAGATACTTACCATACATGTGAGAGCAATGAATTACCGCAGACAAGTGAGTCCAACATGATGGGTCAGTATCTTGTGTATACTAAGGAAAGTTCCAGTAGAAAAAAAGGTAAGCTGAGCTACAAATTTTGCCAGCACGGCATTGAACGCGAAACTCGAGAAGATCTTATTAGTCTCGTATTTAGATGGAATTATAAATGCGCTAACCAAAAAATCCCGAGTGAATCCACACCAACTGAAACCGGGTCTTTATGATTTCATTTCTTTCCTAAATGACCTGAGCGTTGTTGAGGAGAAAAAGCTTGGGGGCGGAACTTGTTTTGAAATTCCTACATGTGCCAGCACTCGTGCTTCATATTTTTAAATTCCCGCCCCGCGCGTCCTCGGGACTTCTTGAATTCGACATTCCGGACTTATCGGGATTTTAAAATTAAAGTTCAAAAACTCAGACAGCTAAAACAAAGAAAAAGCTGGGGGCAGAACTCGTTTTTGCGATTCCTAATTGTGCCACGAATCGTGTACCTCTGTTTAAATCTCGCCCCGCGCTCCGGGGACTTTTTAGTCGCGCGGATGCGAGATTTAAACAGAGGTAGCACCATTGGGGTTCAACGGAACTGGTAAATTAGGGGAAGGAAATATTTAGAGTTTTTGCGCAAAAAGTTTTTTGATTATTTTTGTTGACGGGTTTTGGGTGGTTAAAAAACTCAAATCAAGATCGGTGACTTCATGTGCGATCAAACAGGAGTTGCCTGAAAAAGTCACCCAGCTAAAAAAGAAACGGGGGATAAAGAATACAAGCGAATCTTCGGAGGAAACCGGATCTAAACTCCCTGCTCAGCCTCAACCCTCGGACCAAGCACTCGAATCCCCGAATCCAAGCCCCGATGTCGCCACTCCAAAATCCCCCACGAGTTTTTGCGCAAAAAATGAAGAGCGTTTTCTGCAAAGAAACCACCAAGTCATCTGGGGAAAAAACTAGAGTCACAGAAATCCTCGCAAGTTGAACACGAATCCAAGCTTTGGGAGCGTTCCGTAAATTTATCAGACCACCAAAAAAATCCCACACCCCCCTCCCCCCATCGCGCTCGTTTCATCCCAACCCATGTCCGTAGGCTGGTGTTCACCCGCGCAAACCACCGCTGTCAGTATCAAGATCCTAAAACCAAACATCGCTGCACCGCTACCCGGGGACTGCACATCGACCACATCCACCCGTTTGCACTCGGTGGCACAAACACCCCCGATAACTTACAAATCTTATGCGCCACCCACAACCACCTCAAAGTCCCACCCGTTTGTCGCTACAGCTCAAAGCAAAAGGCCACGAACACGGGGAGTTAGCACACCCAATATTTTTTGCGCAAAAACTCTAAACTCGCCCGGTCCCAAATTCCCGAATTCCGCTGAACCTCGATCGTACTTTGTATTCTGAGAACCTCGCATCCGAGCGACTAAAAAGTCCCCACCACGCTGCTCCTATTCTTTTCAAGATGACTCAAAACGAGTTCTGCGCCTCGTCTTATCCCCGGCGCA
>JAIXVT010000206.1 GCA_027482725.1 Pseudomonadota bacterium
CGACCCCGACAAACATCTCTACAAAGTCCGATCCTGAAATCGAGAAGAACGGCACACCGGCTTCACCTGCAACCGCACGGGCTAGTAGGGTTTTTCCTGTACCCGGAGGCCCCATCATCAACACGCCCTTAGGAATACGTCCTCCTAGTCGTGTGAACTTTTTAGGATCTTTTAAAAACTGGACAATCTCCTGGAGATCAAACTTGGCTTCGTCGGCACCGGCCACGTCCTTGAACGTTACTTTTTTGGAATTCTCGGTCTGCATCCGCGCCTTGGATTTTCCAAACGACATGGCTTTTCCGCCCCCCGCTTGGACCTGACGCATGAACATGAAAAAAATCACAAAAAGAAACAACATCGGAAACCAAGAAAACAAAAACTGCTGCCAGAACGGCGTTTTTTCGGGTTTTTTAAATTGAAAAGCGACTTTAGCTGTTTCCAGTTTTTCGATCATGCGGTCACTTTTTGTACCCACAGTTTCAAACTGAGTGCGCCCATCCACCGCTTCTTTCAGCGTTCCTGCAATCAATCCTTCGTCATCAATGGTGACTTCGGCGATTTTCCCCTGATCTACCCATTCCAAAAACTGACTCAGCTGTATTTCTTTCTTAGATTTACCGCTGGGATCGACTGATTTAATCAACAACGCAAATAGAAGAAATATCGCAGCCCACAATGCTAATGTTCGTCCGTAGCCCTTCATAGACCTTTAGTATTTCACCAATCAAATCGAGAGTAAATCAATCGTCAGCATTAAAATGTACTGAACACGCTTGTTATTCACCCGCTTGAAATTCATCATCTGTTTCCGTAAAACTTGGGTCGGAAAAATTCAAGGATTTATATTTCAAAACAGACGATTCAAGTCCGGGAAAAACTTTTTTTAGTTCCGGAATGACCTGATTTCTTAAAAACGCACGCGTAAATTTTGGATCTTGATTGGATTCATCCCAAAACGGCTCCAGTGATTCTTCTTGAAGATATGCCGTTACCCGACTCCGTTCGGTGTTCAGAAGAGGCCGAACGATTTGTTTTCGCTTGAGCGCAATCCCTCCACGATGGGTATCCCATTGCCCCCTAAAAAAACGCCACATCAGGGTTTCCACATCATCGTCGCGCTGATGGGCCGTGAACATCCACTCCAAGGTATCTCCCCATGGATTATGGGGTTCACCAGTTTGAGTCAGCTGATCAAACCAGACGTAGCGCTTTCGGTGGCCGTCTGCCTCTAAGTTACATCCAGGCAACGGCGGATCCCCGTGATTGACCCAAAGAGGCAGATCCCAGCGCCGAGCAAAATCCTGAACAACCCCAAGATTTTTTTTTGATCGCTCCTGATCCCATCCGTGATCAAAATAACAAAGCCGAAGATGACCGGGATCAATAACCCGCCTGCCATATTTTAAGAGAACATGAGTCAGCGCCATTGAATCAAAACCTCCGGAAAATGCAATCCCCAGAGGCCGGCTTAGGGGAAGCTTTATTCCAGCTGATTTTAGTGTTGAAATCACCTCACGGATGAGGTGGCCTCCATGATGCCGTGGAACCGGATAAGTCTTCACTAAATCACATCTTGAACGAACCCGATGTCCGCTTCAATGTAGATTTGGCACTCTGTGACTCCCGATTCTAAGGCACGACTACAAAAAACTTTCTGACCCCGAACAAGAACCTTTCCGTTTTCAGTTTTAACGCGATCAACGGGAGTTGTTGGAACAAGCTTGTCATAAAATAACTCGGCCCCTTTTCCCTTCAGCCAAAGGGTACTCATGCCTCTCGGAGAAACCTGAAGCTCTTGGGTGCTATCGGAAGCGAACGGACGATAGGGCGCCGCCTGATGCGGTTGGATTTCGCCGTAAAATCCCGATCCAAATAAAAAATCGATTTCACAGGAACTCGCATCGCACAAATAATGAATCCCTACCCAACCGTAGGGTTTCGGGGGCAGGGTGTCTTTTAGAAGTTTGGCCGATTTACCGTTAACTTTAACTCGAACCACCAATCGTCCCCGCACAGGGGATTGGAGACTTACTTCGATATCTGCCGAATCCACCGCTACCGGTCCGCCGGAACTTTTTCCGCCCGGAGCCAAAACCCCCGTGGTTTCTGTGATCGGAGCCCCAGGACTGCGTCCGGTATCCGAGGACTCGGCCTTTGCCTCTGTTTCCAAATCGGGCGGGGACTTGGCAGAACAGCCGAACCAGAAGAAACCAGATACGACCCAAAAAACGGCAACGAGAAAGAATCGACGATTCACACCAAAATCTATAAACAATAAAAATTTAAAAATAAAGAAATTTTTGTTACTTGGTGTGAAACTTTATTCCCGCGCCACGAATCGTAACCAGATGCTTTGGGTTTTCTGGGTCATCTTCGAGCCTCTTGCGCAGCTGAGTAATAAAAAAATCAATAGTCCGCGTTTTGGGAAGCAGAGAAAACCCCCACACTTCCCGGAGCAAACGCTCCTTGGAGATCACCTGCCCCTCATGGGCAATCAGGTAATCCAAAAACTTGTATTCCTGCTGGGTGAGATCAAGCCATCCCTTGGGAGAGAGAATTCGCAATTGATCGGGGCGCCGCTCCCAAAGGTGTCCCACTCGACGGTTCAACGACCGTACACGAGCTTGTAGTTCTTCCAACGAAAAAGGCTTGGCCAAGTAATCATCCGCCCCTGCATCCAATCCCTCTACGCGAAAATGAATTTCGCTTTTTGCAGAGAGAATCAGGACGTGCGGCGCAGGACTGATTTTTTGAATATCCGAACATAAGCTAAGGCCCTCACCGTCTGGGAGATTGCGATCTAAAACCACAAGCTGAAAAACGTCTTGGCCCAAAGTTAAACGCGCGTTTGACAAGAGCTTTACCCACGTCACCTGATGGCCCATCGCCTCGAGCGCAAGCTTAATCGTGCGCCCCAACCGTTCTTCGTCCTCCACGAACAAAATATTCATAATTTCCCCGAGAGGGTAAAACGAGCGCCCAAATTTGGACCTAACGAATCACCCCGTAAGCTGAATCCTTGGGCCTTAGCCGCAGAGGCGCACAAATAAAGCCCTAAGCCTGTTCCCGGGATATGAGGGTGAGTACGATAAAAACGCTTGAATACTGCTCGGTTTTGATTTCGTCTAAATCCAAGCCCGGCATCTTGAACAACCAGTTCAAACCTGGGTTTTACGCCCAACCATCTAAAAGCCTTTCGCTGGGTCTGTTGGATAAAAATTTTTACCTTTGGCTTTTGTATTGAAAACTTTCGAGAATTTTCAAGCAAGTTGCCAAGAATAAGATCTAAAAGCGATGGATCGGCATAAATGGGTCGCGACAAGTTTCCTTCAATTTCTAAAGAAGCCTCACTCCCTAGAATAGATTTCCACTTGTGAGCCCGCCCCTCGATCCAAGCGCGTAAAGAAATCCATTCGGGGTTTACCCGTAACGATTGGGAACGCAATCTCACGGCGTGAAGGAGGAGTTCGATTTCATTGGTGAGTC
>JAIXVT010000236.1 GCA_027482725.1 Pseudomonadota bacterium
AGAATTATTCGGCGGTATCTCATATCCCAATTGAGCAGCTGAATCTCATTCCTCTTGCTCTCCAAACGCCCGGAAAATGGCACGAGTGTTCTACGCCTTTGGCGAATGCTCAAAAAAGTAAAATGAAAATGATTGTCCTCAATCACCCCAAAAAAAACTATTTTCGGGGAACCCCCCTACCCGCACTCACGCATCTGAATACATTGAGCATCGAAAAAACGAAAACAACAGCCCAATTAAATCTAGAAATACGCATAGAAACCGGGGTTCGCCATCAAATCCGCGCCCATTGCGCGTCTCTCGGCCTCCCTCTCTTCGGCGACTCGCTTTATGACGGAGCGCCCGCAGAGCGGCTTTTCCTCCACGCCAATCGGTTAAAATTTCATTATCGTGGATTCAATTACGATTTTTTTTGCCCTCCTCCTTGGAACACCGATTAATCTAACATCGTGTCGTCACATCAAGATCCTTACACCAATAAAGACCTCAGCTGGCTTGAATTTAACCGCCGCGTCCTCTCTCAAGCTCAAGACCCTGATGTTCCCCTTTTGGAGCGGGTGAAGTTCTTGGGTATTTTTCAATCCAACCTCGATGAATACTTTATGAAACGAATGGGCGCCCTGCACAGCAACGCGCGAAGCCGATTCCGCGATCACCTGATTGAAGTTCAGAAAGTGGCGGATCATTTATTCAAAACCGAAATTCGGCCAGCCCTGCATCATGAGGGAATTCATTTGACCTCTTACCGGGATCTTGAGGAACAAGATAAAAAACGTGCGAAATCTTTTTTCAAAGAAAATATTTTTCCCGTCCTCACCCCACTTTCGGTAGACCCTGGGCACCCGTTTCCCTTTATCTCAAATCAGTCTCTCTCCCTCGGGGTTTTTCTCAGATCAAAGTCATCTGGGGAAGAAAGTTTTGCGAGAGTAAAGGTTCCCACAGTTTTCCCCCAATGGATCCGTGTGGACCGTCACCAAAACTCCAAACAATCGAGATTCGTGAGCCTTCTTAGCCTGATTCGAGAAAATCTCCAGGAACTTTTTCCCGGAATGAGCATCGCTCATGTTATGCCGTTTCGGGTGATTCGGGACACCAACATTGATACAGACTCTGACGCAGAAGACCTTTTAGAAACCGTTACCGAAGAGCTAAAAGAGAGAAAATTTGGGGAGGTTGTACGTCTCCAGACGGCAGGAACTAAATCCATGAAAATGGTTTCCATGCTCCAGGTCGAGCTTGAGATTGACGAGGACCAAGTGTACTACCATCACGGTCTGCTTGATTATGGTTCGTTGCGGGCAATTTACGAAGTCCATCGCCCTGACTTAAAGGATCGTCCTTGGAGTCCCCAACCGCCAAAAGCTTTTGCCGATGCTGACGTGAACATCTTTAATGTCATCAAAGCTAAAGACATCCTGGTCCATCACCCTTTTGAGAGTTTTGCGGGAAGTGTAGAAAAGTTTATCCAGTGCGCAGCTCTCGATCCTCACGTTATCGCGATAAAAATGACCCTTTATCGCACAGGGGCTGACTCTCCGTTCATTCCGCTACTCATTAAGGCTGCCGAAACGGGTAAACAAGTTGTTGCCGTCGTTGAGATTAAAGCTCGATTCGACGAGGAAAAAAACATTCAAGTTGCCCAGACTCTTGAATCGGCTGGAGTGCATGTCGTTTATGGAGTCATCGGCCTCAAGACTCATGGAAAGCTTGCCCTCGTTGTTCGTCGAGAAGGAAACAAAGTGAGGAGCTACGCTCATCTCGGCACGGGTAACTATCATGCGGTGACTTCTAGACTGTATACAGATTTTGGTTTGTTTACCTCAGACCCGGAGATCACAGACGACGTGGTTCACTTGTTTCATCATTTGACCGGTAAATCGATAAAAACGGATTACAAGCATCTTCTTGTTGCGCCTCACACGATGAGGTCCCGACTCCTGGACTACATCAAAAGAGAAACACACTTCGCAAAACAGGGAAAAACTGCACATATCATCGGAAAAATGAATGCCCTTGATGACCGAGAAATTATCGATGCCCTCTACACGGCGTCCCAAGCAGGAGTAGAAATTGATCTCGTGGTCCGCGGGGCCTGCGTCCTCCGCCCGGGAGTAAAAGGGCTAAGCGAAAATATTCGAGTAAAGTCCATCATTGGTCGATTCTTGGAGCATTCAAGAGTCTTTTATTTTCGAAACAATGCTAAGTTTCCTCAAACCGGGAACGTATATATCGGAAGCGCAGACTGGATGACCCGAAATTTAAGCTACCGAGTTGAAACCCTGACCCCGATTTACGACACCATTCTAAAATCCGAGCTCTACGAGTACCTCATGCTTTGCATCAGGGACACAAAAAACTCTTGGAGCATTGAAAAGGACGGGAGATCTAAAAAAACAAAATCCCAGGCCAAAGATACTGGAATTCATGATCACTTAATGAACTTGGCCAGATCTTTTTAACCAGATCTTTTTAACAGCCGCAAACCAACTAGTCTTGAGCTACAAACTCATGTTTCTCGTTATAGGTATACAACCTGGTTCTACCTTCTAGTGTGGTTTGGATGTGCACGGGTCGTTTCCATATCAGGAAAATCGACCGCATCGTTTCACGGGCATATTTAAGATCCAAATCAAACCCAAGGTGTTTATGTGAAAGAAGAAGTTCGGAGCGATTGTTAAAATTACCGTCTACCACAGAAATGTTGGGCTGCCCTTGATTCGTCAACTGGGATAGCAATTTTTCCTTAACAGACTTAAACTCCCTATCGACGATTTCGTGTTGTCCTGTGCGCCGGTTGTATTCATAGGTGTAAAGCTGGTAGCGATCCACGAACTCAGGTGTAAGGTACTGATCGATAAAAGTGACATCGTTGCACACTTTACGTACCTCGAAAATTTTTTCACGTCCGAGACCCAAATTTTTATTCCAGTAGAGTTTCTCGCGAAAATCCTCGCACTGGTCGTATTCCTTCCCAAATTTCCCTCGGTTCCAACGATCTTCGATATCGCGAAACAACTCAATCCCGATCTTATACGGATTCAAACGGCCTGGTGACATTTGAAGAATGCCCGCGTGGTGATCAGCAAAATCAATGATTTCGGAGGCTGTCAGCGCCTTTTTTGTCATGATTTCTGAATGCCAGTAACTCGCCCAGCCTTCGTTCATGATTTTTGTTTGCATCTGCGGGACAAAGTAATAGGCCTCATCCCTAATCATACGAAGTACTTCTTGTTGCCAAGTTTCTAATGGCGCAAAACTCAAAAGAAAAAGCATGACATCACGTTCGGGGCGATCAGGAAACTTTTTGTCTTGGCGACTTTGATCTTCTGCCTTTTTTCTCTGCTCAGCTAAAAACTCAGGTGGATTAATAAAAGTGTCCATATAACTGCGATCCACTTTGATTTTACCGACTTCAAGATGCCGCGGGGTTTCGTCCGCACCTTGGACTTCTCGTTTTTTTTCGGGAGAAAAAGGGAGAGATGGGTCAATGAGATTATCGAGACTAAGGCAGATGTCGATGAAGTTTTCGACGGTATCTTGCCCGTAATCATCCATGTACGTCCGAATCCGAACCGCGTGGTTGGCCATGGCGTCCAACATTTTTCGATTGGTTTTTGAAAACCAAATATTATTCTTAAAAAAATCAACGTGACCGTAGACGTGCGCCATTACGGTTTTTTGATCCACATACGAATTGGAGCTCATTAAATAGGCATAGGAAGGGTTCGTATTGATCACCATTTCATAAATTTTTTGCAATCCCCACTCGTAGCCCTTTGAGTACTGATCATAATTCATTCCAAAGCGCCAATGCGGGTAACGGACAGGAAACCCCTCTTGCGCCGCCAGAGCGTTAATCGCATCACTGGGAACCATTTCGAAAATAACATCAAAAAAATCAAGACCAGCCTGATGGGCATACCCCTCGATATCATCACGGATTTTTGCTAATTCCAGAGGGAGTGCCGTCGATTTCATGCCTTACCTATTTCCCTTTTCCTAAAAAATCTTTGATCGATCCCAAAACTGCTTCCTTGTTTTCTATGCGCGACAAAATAACGGAATCGTCGTCTTTTCCAAAAACTTCGGATAAATCCTTGTAGAACTGCCCGGATCCGTACCGAGAATCCACCTGACCGTAACAGAAGACATTACACTTTCTCAGGAGAGAGGATTTCAGGAGATCAATACAGAGCTTGGTATCCTCGCTGGACCAATTGTCCCCATCTGAAAAATGGAAAGGGTAAATATTCCAATCGGACGGGGGGTAATCCTTTTCGATTATTTTTTCGCAGAGTTTATAGGCAGAACTAATCAACGTCCCGCCGCTTTCTCGGGTTCTAAAGAATGTGTCTTCATCAACTTCTTTTGCGGTCGCATCGTGGATAATGTAGCGGGTCTCAACACCTTTGTACTGGGATCGTAACCAGGTGTTGATCCAAAACGCCTCTGTGCGGACAATGTCTTTTTGTTCATCACCCATCGATCCAGAAACATCCATCATGTAGATGATTACGGCGCTGTTTTCTTGCTGAACATCACTCTTCCATGATCGAAAGCGAAAGTCTTTCTTTTCAGGAATGATCACGGGACGATCAGGGTCATAAGTTCCGGTTGAGATTTGCCGCTGAATAGCTTGTTTAATGGTTCGTTTAAAATGTCGAAGGGAATGCGGCCCCTGAGAAGCAATCGACGTATACCGATCCACCTTCGACTTTAAGGTCTTTGCGCCCCGAGGCTCAATCTTAGGGAGCGAAAGCTCTTCACCCAAGATCTCCGCAAGCTCTTGCAAAGTAAATTCAACCTCTAAACCGTGATCTCCCGCCTGATTACCCGCTTCTTGTCCTTGCCCCGGTTGCCCGTCATCTCCGGGCTGTCCCCCCACAGGGTCCCCAGGATTTCCGTCACCTTGTCCTACACCCCCTTGGTTAGATCCGAAACGGAAGCGCGGGATATCAATCTGGGGCATCGGAATCGACACAACATCTTTACCCTTCCGCCCAAACATCTCGGTATGGGTAATATGCTTTTTTAGGTCTTGCTTGATCTTGCCGCGGATAATCTGTCTGAACCGCGCATGATCCCTCCGCGCTCCATCAATCATCGCTTCACATCGCCTCGGGCAAAAATACTAGCGACAAAATTAAGCACGTCAGTGGCAGAAATTTCGTCGTAGCCAAAATTTTTAATCAAACGAGCCTTAACGACATCGATTTTTTCCTGGGCGTTCCGATCCACCACGTTGGAAACCAAGCTTGTGAGTTTGATGGTATCTTTTTGGTCTTCGAATAATTTGAGCTCAAGCGCCTTGTGCAACCGCTCATTGGTCTTGTAATCAAACATTTTTCCATCAATCGCCAATGCACCGATATAGTTCATGATTTCTCTACGGAAATCATCTTTTCTGCTCTCGGGGATATCGATTTTTTCTTCGATCGACCGCATGAGACGCTCATCCGGCTCCTCATCCATTCCTGTATAACGATTTTTGACCCTCTCGCGCTGAGTGTAGGCTTTGACGTTGTCGATATAGTTGGAGCAAAGTTTCATGATCGCGTCTTCATCTGCCGATATCGCGCGCTGAACCTCATTCTTTACAATGTCCTCATACTCTTGTTTCACTACAGAGATAAGCTCCCGGTATTCACGACGCTTTTCTTCGGAGGCGATAAGAGCATGATTCTTCAGTCCACTTTCAAGCTCATTGAGCACCATAAACGGATTTACACAGGGAATTTCGCTCCTCACAATAGCATTGGAAATCTTATCCTGAATAAATCGAGGAGACACGCCCTCTAATCCTTCACGATTCGCCTCTTTGCGTAGCTCCTTGACATTGTCTTCAGTAAATCCACTCAAGGTCTTTCCATCGTAAAGCTTCATTTTTTGCACCAAAGAAATGTTCGCTTTTTTGGGATGTTCAAGACGGGTGAGAATGGCCCACATTGCCGCCACTTCTACGGTGTGAGGCGCAATGCTTTTTCCACGAATTCGCTCGGAATTAAAGTCTTTTTTGTAGATTTTAATCTCATCTTTCAACTTGGTGATATAGGGGACGTCAATTTTTACGGTACGGTCGCGCAAAGCCTCCATGAATTCGTTGTTCTGTAGTTTTCTGAATTCAGGTTCGTTGGTGTGTCCGATGATCACCTCATCGATATCTGTTTGTGCGAATTTTTTCGGCTTAATTTTGTGTTCCTGAGACGCCGTTAACAAGTCATAGAGGAACGCAACATCAAGCTTGAGCACCTCGATAAATTCAATCATTCCACGATTGGCAACACAAAATTCGCCATCAAAGTTAAAGGCACGAGGATCAGAATCCGATCCATACTCGGCGATTTTCCGGTAATTGATGTCACCCGTGAGTTCGGTTGAATCTTGGTTTTTTTCATCCTTGGGCTGAAAAGTACCTATTCCGACCCGGTCCTTTTCAGAAAGAATCATCCGCGTCACTCGGATATGGGACATGACTTTTACCCAATCCCCTTGATAACGCTTCAAAAGCTCTCTCATCACAAATCGTGATGCCGGATCGAGATCGCCTTTAATGGCCACTTTATACGGAGTTTTATTGTTTCGGTTCAACTCCTCTATCACCTTGGGGCGCATCTCCTCTAACAAAAGCTTCAAGGGATCTTCGTGCATAGGAGAGGGCATTTCCACCAAGTTTCCAAGCAGGGGATCACCTTTCCCTGTGGGATCTACCCACTTAAACGTATAGAGGGCCCCGACTTCTGTTCTTGAATACTGCTCGATTCCTTTTTTAAGAACTCTTGCGATTGTGGATTTGGCCGACCCTACAGGACCATGCAACAGTAAAACCCGCTTCTCGGTTCCATAGCCATAGGCGGCAGACTTGAAAAAATTCACAAGCTTCATGAGCTGAACATCTAAACCGAATACGGCATCACGCCCGTTTTCGATGGGATCATCAAAAAACCGATATCGGGTGATTTCTTTTTTATAATCGACGTAAGTTTCCGTACCCCACGAAAGGACCATATCGTACATGCGCTGAAAGGCGTTACGCGCGATGCTGGGGTTATTTTTGACCATTTCTAGGTATTCAAAGAAGGTCCCTTCCCATGCCAAGTTTTTGTAATCCTCCTTGGCTTGAATTTGATTCAAATATTTTGTCCACTCCTGCGCCTGAGCAGATCCTGATGAAGTCCCTTGGCTTGAGGTTTGATTCGACATTGAGTTGGCCCTCCCGTCGGCTAGTTTTAGTTTATCCTGAAATTCTACGCTGGGTATTTAAAAAACATGAGATAAACTACCCCCATGGCCCGACACCCTGATGCCCCATCGATACTGCCAGATGAACACCAATGCTTTGGCGCCTCTGATATTGGTCGGAGTCGATCAGAAAATCAAGATGCGATTCTGGTTTCTCCCGACTGGGGTTGTTTTGCTGTTGCGGATGGACTTGGGGGGCACCGCGGAGGACGGGAGGCAAGTCGAATGGCGATCGATATTCTCTCCCAAAACGTTAAACTTTTTTTCTCAAAGGAACGCCCAATACAACAGCCCTCGGCAGCGCTGCTGATCGAATGGTTTCACTCTGCCCATCGCACCATTCGAGACATTGCCCAAACCGATGCACAACTCATGGGTATGGGTACAACACTAACGGTTCTCCTCC
>JAIXVT010000266.1 GCA_027482725.1 Pseudomonadota bacterium
AGAGAGAGTTGTTTTCCTTTGAGTTTGAGTTGGTTGAGGATGTAGCGGTTCTGGGATTCGACAAAGATCCAGAGGTGTTGGATGAGGCGTGTGCGCTTTTTAGTGGTGGCCCAGGTGCGGCGGTTTAAGCGGCTGATGTTTGCGCGGAGTTTGGCGAGGGTGTGGTTGATGGCCCAGAGGGGATCGCGGCTCCCGGTCTTGAGTTCGCCAAAGCCTTGGGGTTTGGCTTTTCGGGCGTAAAACGTTTGAAGCCGAGCGCCGGGGAATGCCTGATAAACGGCCCACGGATAGCGGTGGCATTCATCTGCGCGAATGGACACGAAGTCGTAAACGGCGGATTTGATTCGTTCGAGCAATCCCTTTAGTGCGGGAGTGCGATCATCGGGAATTGGGCCGAATTTAGCCAAAGAGCGCGCTTCGTAAACCTCGTGCGGGGGCATGGAGCACACGTCAAAGCCCAAAATGAGTCGTTCTTTGCTCACGACAACAGGAACGCTCAGTGGCGTAAGTTTGGACTGTTCAAAGGTCTCAAGTTCATCCAATTGGATATCCGTAAACTTTTTTCCTTTTGTTGCGCGCATCAGCGTTTTTTCATTTCTCCTCTGGCACTCACGGCTCAGCGCCTCAAGTCTCCGTGCAACGGTTTTATAGTCCACCCCGACTAAAACCGCGATCCGATTCATACAAACGTTTGCGATAAGGAGTCGTCGGATCTCTTGGTTAATTTTTCTTTTCTTTTGGTGGTAGGTCCAACTAAACGTCGCGGAGGAGAAGTTTTGTCCGCAGATTTTACAGTGATACCGTGGCACACGCTTGGAGTCGTCCTTGCGGGGAAAGGTCCCTTTTTTGATAATGTGTCGGGATTTCAGACCGGATTTGAGGGCTTTGCGGCTATTGCAGCAGGTTTTGACGTTCATAGGCCACTATAAATGCGAGAAACGGGCCAGTTTTTGGGGCTTCGGGTGATTCCCCTCGCCCTCCTGGGTACACCGTCGGGGAGCGTTTAGGTGTTAAACAAAATCAGTTCACCACCCCAACCCCGACCATTTAAGTCTTGATTTTTACATTAAGTTAGTGTATAAACTTGATATGCGTTTTATCAGCAGTAAAAGCCTAGTATTCATGATGGCGTTAGCCGGGTGTTCCCAGCAAAATCAACAGGCCCAACGGCCAACAGCTCCTGGGGCTTCCAGTTGGAACACGACCCTTCCTTCAGCACCAACCAACAGCTTCAACATGCCTCAAGCCCAAACTACCCCCCAGCAGATCATCCGAAAAAGTGCGCTAGAGTGCACTGCAACTGCTTTCTCGGACACGACAGAGGACAAAAAAATTATTGCATGCGCGCTTTTCCCTAATCAGGGGATACCTACCGATTGTGAAATCGCATCTTTTAAAGACAATCAGCGCATAGACACCGAAACACTAACCTATGTAGAAAAAGACCGAGTTAAAGCCATTTTTAAAGGGGCATCTAGTGGTCGGGAGGTCTACCTCAAAATCAGCGAAATAAAAAAAGGATGGATCGGAGTAATCGAATCCACATCTAAAAAAGGAAAACGAGGATACTATTGCGGAGCAAAAGCTGACGACGCCCAATGGCTAGGAACACGACCTACAGTAAAGGGCTGTGCACTCGATCTATCCGGAGTTTGGACCAGCTCGGGACAGAATTTTTCATTTGTGAAAAAACAACCCCAGGAAACAACCCCCTCTGTCGAACCACCGGCGCAAACTCCCCCCGCGCCCATTACCTCGTACCAAGCCCTACAAATAGTGGACACAAACTCGATGTCAGGGGAACAGACTGAAACCATAGAGTTCGAAGCCGCCTACAACAAGGAAACCAACGAACTGGTTTTCACAACATCAGAGAAAAAACACAAATACCTTGTACTCGGGTGTTTCTCTAATCGATCTGTTTTTGATGCTGTGCTTTGCAATAATGACGCGTGTTCAGACTACGCCGACCCAATTCGGTTTAATAAAGTCAAACGCGCAAACTAGTCGAATCTTCACATTTAAATCAAAAAAGCCACGGAGTGCTTCTCCGTGGCTTTTTTATTTCTATTATTAAAGTGGAACCTAATCAGTAAACGCCTTCAACATCTTGGCACGCGACGGATGGCGGAGTTTACGCAATGCCTTGGCCTCAAGCTGTCGAATTCGCTCACGAGTCACAAAGAAATCCTGTCCCACCTCTTCCAAGGTGTGATCCGACTTTTCTCCAATTCCAAAACGCATCCGCAATACTTTTTCTTCACGAGGCGTTAATGTCGACAACACTTTTCGGCACTGATCAGAAAGATTCAAGCTAATCACCGCTTCGGCAGGATTAATGATGTTTTTATCTTCGATAAAATCGCCCAAGGATGAATCCTCTTCCTCCCCTATGGGGGTTTCCAATGAAATAGGCTCTTTGGCGATCTTCAGCACCTTACGCACTTTATCCACGGCCATTTCCATTTTCACCGCGATTTCTTCCGGCTGAGGCTCCCGTCCCAGTTGTTGCATCAACTGTCGTGAAGTACGCACCAATTTATTGATCGTCTCAATCATATGCACCGGGATACGAATCGTGCGCGCTTGATCCGCGATAGCACGCGTAATCGCCTGACGAATCCACCAGGTAGCATAAGTCGAAAATTTATAACCCCGGCGGTATTCAAATTTGTCTACAGCTTTCATTAATCCGATGTTTCCCTCTTGAATCAAATCCAAGAACTGGAGTCCACGATTGGTATATTTTTTCGCAATCGATACCACCAATCGAAGGTTAGCCTCGACCAACTCACTTTTAGCCTGATCCGCACGTCGCTCACCGATCATCAAACTTTCGTTAATTCGCTTCAACTCCTCTACGGTAACCCCTGCTTCGCTCTCAAGGCGATTTAACTTTCGGAGTGCTTCTTCCTCTTGCTGAGCCAGCTGGGAGAGCTTCTGATGAGAAAGATCATATTTGCGTAAAATATCCGGAAGTTTGGCGACATCCTTGGAATCCTCCGAAATCACGGCAAACTCATCGGCGGTTTTCACCCCGACATATTGTAAAATTTTTGCGCGTTCTTCTGTGATCTCGCGACCGCGGTTCCAGTAGTCTTTAATTTGAGCGGACAACCCGATGATGGTCTTACGGTTAAACGCAATATTTTCGAATGCTTTTTCCACCATTCGCTCGCGTTTTTTAATCTCATCACGAATCGACTCTTTTTCTTTTGTCGGCGTCTTCTTTGCTTCCACACCGACCAACTTCAGATCAACTTTTTCTTGATAACTTAAAAGTGCTTTCACTTTGGCTACAGCTTTAACCACTTTATCCAAATACGCGGCTTCGTCCTCTGGACTTACTTCGTCCTCTACCCCACGAATCACGTCTTTAACTTTTGTTTTATGCGTCTCTAGCCGATCCCCGAGTTCAACAATCGCCTGCGTTCCTAAACGCGATGCCAGCAGAGCGCGCAAAATCTCAAGCTCGCCCTCTTCGATACGCTTCGCGATTTCAACTTCCCCCTCACGGGTCAGCAAGGATACGGATCCCATTTTTTTCAGATACAATTTCACCGGGTCGGTGCCCTTTGCGGCTTCGGACGCCACAACAAGATCACCACTTTCGTCCACTTGCATTTCCTCTTCGGTGCTTGCTCCTGCAGCAGCGGGCTCCGTAACAAACTCATCCAATAACGAATCGCCTTCTTCTTCGGCTTCTTCGTCATCGACGCGACGTTTTCCGTCAGAGACTTCAACTTCATTTTCAGCAAGGAGGCCCATAACCTCGTCGATTTCCTCGGGCGTGACCATCTCCGTGGGCATCAGCTCGTGAACTTCGATAAAACTCACAAAACCTCGCTGAGTTCCAATCTCCAATAATTTTTTAATTTCTTTGTTGCTCCGAACAACTGCAGCTAAGTCTTTACCGTTATCTTTTGTTGTATCTTTGCTCATGTATGATTCACCCTTTTTTAGCCTTGGAAATCTTTGAGTTTACGCTGAATTTCCAAGAATTGTCTCATTAAATCCGCTTGTTTTTCAATGTCTTGCCGTTGTTCGGCTTCGGCGATTTCCATCTTTAGTCCTTGCGAAAATCGTGCCCAGATTCGCTGACTCGCCCCAAGCAAAAGTTGTTCCAACTGCGGCAGTGCATCTGCCCCAACAGGATCAAACAACGAAGCAAGGATAACCTCACGTAATTCCACCGGAACTTGGTCATTTAAGAAATGCTCGGGCGCTTGGTCTAATAAACTTAAGCCCGCGGGATGATCCAATATCCGCTGTACCCACGGTCGGACCCAAGCCCCTTCAAAAAAATCGACCAGTGTCGTTTTAGCCGGGAGGCGCCGTTTTGCCTCCAAAAACACTGAACCAAAATCATGAAACTTCATCAGAAATGGCAAGAGCTGACGATCCCGAACAGAAATGGCCACAACACGACCGTCCATACGCCCAACACCTGATCCCTGTGGTGCCGGCCCTGACCGACCCTTTGCACTCCCTTTTGCCCCCGAATTCGGTGACTGCAAATGTCCGCGATGCTGACCAGAATCTAGGTTCCCCCCCCCGTTCTGTTGCCCCGCTACTGGCCTTGAGTGAGCCGAATCTGCGGTAAAACTTCCGTTTAAATCTCGGGCCAATTCTCCGAGCGCCACCACAGGCACCTGATGCACGGTAACCAAAGCCTGCACCCGCACCGCACGCCCCACAGGGTCATTGAACCCCCGGAGCCAAGAAACAATCTGCTTGATAGCCTCGGCCCGCTCCTCGGGCTGCGTTGCCCGGCCAAGGCGTGTTTCGATTTCATGATCAATCCAAGGAAAAACCGCTTGGGCGGATTGAGCGAATTCCCTTTTACCTTCATCACCGGTTGCCACAAAGTATTCGTCCGGATCCAACACTGAAGGGTACTTCATTCCATACAGCACTACACCATTCTGCAAGCCCAATTCCATTGCTTTGAGCGTTGCATTTTGTCCAGCTTTGTCTTGATCAAAAAGCACGATAATTTTTTGAGTCAGTTTCAGCAATTGCTGAAGGTGGTCTTTGGTCAGAGATGTCCCACAAGTTGCGACTGCATTTTCAAATCCGGCCTGAACAAGACCCAGAACATCAAAATATCCTTCTACAACAAAAACAGCATCGAGCTCTGAAATTGATTTTTTAGCTTGAAACAATCCATATAAAAACCTGGATTTCTGAAACAAATCACTCTCGGAAGAGTTCAAATACTTGGGCTGGGCATCGCTCAAGGTGCGCGCCCCAAAACCACATACGCGCCCCCGATGATCCGTAAGCGGGAACATCAATCGATCACGAAACAAATCGTAATCTCCTTCATGCCGCTGAGAAGGCCGCAAAAGTCCCATTTTTCGAGCACTTTCCAAAGGAGCTTTAGAATCAACAAGGTGCTGGGCCAATCCTGTTTGGAGCGGTGGCGTCAGGCCCAATAAAAAACGCTGAGCCAAATCCGTGGAAATCCCGCGTTTTTTTAAGAAATCCCGTGCGGTTTGTCGAAACGGATGCGCACCTTGTTCCGAGGCAAGCTGACGCTGATAAAAGTGCGCCGCAAACAGATTAACCTTGGCGTGCGTAGAGAGTTCACTCCTCCGCCTGATTTCCGATTGTTCAGCGGGAGTTAGCGGCCCAGAGCTTTTAGGGAGTGGCAAGCGAATGCGTTGGGCTAAATCCTCACACGCCTCTTCAAAACTGAGCGAATTCAATTTCATGGAGAACGAAATCACATCGCCTGATTCTTTACATCCAAAACAATAATAAAATTGATCTTTAACAGAGAACGACGGCGAACGGTCCCCATGAAACGGGCATCGCCCCATAAACCGATTCGCCCCTGATTTTTTTAAGTCGACGTTTTCGCCAACAACTTCAACCAGGGAAACTTTAGATTTAAGCTCTGCAATCCATTCTTGAGGAAATTTCAAAAACTATCCCCCGAGGGCCGCCTTTACCCATTGACTGACCAGCTTTCCATCTGCACGCCCCTGCACTTTAGGCAACACGAGCTTCATGACTTTGCCTAAATCTTTTTCGGTCGTCGCCTGGGCTTCCAAAACCGCCGCTTGAATCATCGTTTTTACTTCCGCCTCGGTGAGTTGGGCAGGTAAAAACTGGCGCAAGTAATCTGCCTCTTGTTTCTCGACTTGTACCAAGTCATCGCGCCCCCCTTGGGTAAACTGCGTGATCGACTCCTCTCGTTGCTTAACTAAAGTGCCGATCAATTTCTGAATATCCCCATCCTCAAGGTCTTTGCGGTCATCAATTTCTTTTTTTCGAATCGCTGCATGAAGATTCCGGGAAAACTGAAGGGTCAGTTTATCACCCGACCGCATTGCGGCTTTCATGTTATCTTGATTGGTCGTTTTGATACTCATCTTCTCCTCCTGGGTTACTTCCTCGTGCGTGTTCAAAATACTCAAACAAATTGGGCGAATCGTTCCCGATCAGCCGGAAACGATTCGCCCAAATTACCCGAACTGGCCCAGCGGGTCAGCTTTTAAGGTTTAAACGGTTTTACGGGGACGACGTGGTCCGCCGGTAAACTTTTTCAACGCGCGTTTTTTTGCCGCGACGTCTTTCTTTTTACGCTTAACGCTTGGTTTTTCGTAAGACTCACGCTTACGTACTTCGGCTAAAATCCCGGCCTTTTCGACCTGTTTTTTAAACCGCTTGAGCGCAGCTTCAAACGAATCGCCTTCACGAATTACGATTCCTGGCATGCTAATCACCACCTCTCGTTGTAATCGACAAGAATACGGGGTGAATTCCTGAGTTGCAAGACCCGTTTACGGTTCGGTATCGTTAATCTAGAGTGGCGCTAGAAAATCCGACATCACGTCTTCAGAACTGGGTCATCATTGGTTTTTTAGCTGTTTTATTCGGGCAATTCTTGTTTTTTGCACCAGCAAGCTTGGACGAGGATGGCCCCCCCTCCCGCTCCCTGCAACGAAGGGAGTTGTTTTCTTTCTTCCATAATGAAAAAGAGGCGCTCGCTAGGCGCGATTTAGAGCAAAACATCCCTAATTACACTACTCGAAACACCATAACTCGATCTTCCGAAGGTCAGCGAAAATCATGGAAGATGCTTGCTCGTAAATCGCAAGTTTTTCAAAACTTGGGCCTCGTATTAAACCGTGATGTCACTGTCGATTTTTACACCCAAGACGGAAAAATGATTTTGATCACTAGCCGAGAAGCAACTTACGACACCAAAACTCGAATCATCGAGGCTTTTGGCGACGTAAAAGCTAAACTCGAAGACGGAACCTTGCTCGAAGCGCCCTACGCTCGAATCATCACCGCTCCGATCACCGAGTTGATCATCCCCCTAAACCACCCGGTTCAAGGGACTCGATTCTCAAAAACGGGAAAAAAAGCGGTTCAGTTTCATGCTTTCGGGGCCCACTACAAGGAAACCGAAAAAGCAATTCACCTTCAGAGCAATGTGGTTGCAAATCTTTTAAGCACCCAAGAGCCCACCACTATTTACTCTGACCATGCCCACTTTTTTGACCTTGAAAACAAACTCACCTTCACTATGAATCCCTCGCGTCCCTTGCCCGAAGCTTTTGCACGGGCCAAGCGGCCGGACACAGACCTCAAATCGCGCTGGATAGAGACGCTTCTGAACTCCAAACGCGAGGCCGACCTCCTGATTGCGCATCAAGACGTGGCTTGGGTTGACCGAAAAGACCCCAAAAGCCCTGTTTACGGTTGGTCCAATCTTGCAACTTATGACATTAAGTCAGAGCTGACCACGCTCACCGAATACCCCAAGGTCGTTCAAGAAGGTGATACCTTTACGGGAGAAAAAATCATTTATGATCGACGCTTGGACCGCATCGAAGTAGAACAAGGGAATTCCTATGATGAAAATTCAAGCTCTGCCCAACCTTAAACTCAAAGCAAGCCATCTTAAAAAAAGTTACCAGTCTCGGGCCGTCGTTAAAGGGGTTTCATTGGAAGTGTCTCAGGGCACTATTGTCGGGCTACTGGGATTAAACGGTGCGGGAAAAACGACATCCTTTTATATGATCACGGGATTGATCCTTCCTGACGAAGGTACGGTCACGGTGGGAGATACTGATATTACCCGCTGGCCAATGCACAAGCGTGCAAGAGCAGGAATCGCTTATCTTCCGCAAGAGCCCAGCGTATTCAGAAAACTATCCGTCGAAGACAACATCATGGCGACCTTGGAAAGCCTGAACTTGGACCACGAAGAACGGTACAAACGCCTGCAAATTTTACTAGACGAATTCAACCTTAACTCGGTTTCGAAACAAGAAACCTACACCCTCTCGGGAGGAGAACGCCGGCGCGTAGAAGTCGCAAGGGCCTTGGCCCTCAATCCCAAATTTATTCTTTTGGACGAACCCTTTGCTGGTGTCGATCCGCTTGCTGTAGCCGATATTCAAAAAATGATCCTTCTTCTTAAGCAGCGCAACATCGGGGTTTTGATCACAGATCATAACGTGCGCGAAACGCTGTCGATTTGTGATTGGGCTTACCTCTTGAGCGATGGCGTCATTTTTGAACAGGGAACCCCCACTGATATTGCCAATTCGCCTCAAGCAAAAGAGCGCTATTTAGGTGAAAATTTTAGACTTTAGATTCATTAAGGAATACACATGTCCATCCAACTCAAACAAAGCTTAAAATTGGGTCAAAATTTAGTCATGACCCCACAACTGCAACAAGCGATAAAAATGTTGCAGCTCAACCATTTGGAACTCAGTGAGATTATCAACCAAGAGCTCACGGAAAACCCCATTCTAGAAGAAGCTCAAGACGGGGAGTCCACGGTCGACACTCCAGAGGACTACGATCAACAAGACCCTGAGTTTGAACAACAGCGGGATGAAACCGCAGTGAATGAAACCCAGCAGCCGGCCGAAGATACACCACTGGTCTCGGGTCAAGAGGACGTGAACTGGGAGGAGTATTTCGAAAATTATAACAACACCATTTCCTCGGCTCCCAACATGAAAGAGATTCCGGATGAAATGCCGTCTCAGGAGAATCTCCTAACCAAAACAACATCACTTGAAGAGCATTTGATTTGGCAACTCAGCATGCTGAACTTGCGCGATGATGAGATGGATTTTGCCCAAAGTATTGTCGCGAACCTCAACGATGAAGGCTACCTTGATTCGCCGATAGAACCCCTTGCCGAACAGTTTGGATTACCGCTTGAAGACGCAGAAGCAGTATTGTCGATGATCCATCATTTGGATCCTGTTGGCATTGGGTCACGCTCGTTAAAAGAATGTCTCTTGATCCAAGCTAAACTCCTGACCCCAAGACAGGCCTTAGTTGAAACCATTATTTCCCAACATTTGAGCGAACTTGAAAAAAACAACATCCCTGCAATTTCTAAGGCTCTTGGTGTACCCGTACCCACCGTGCTTGAGGCACAAAAAATCATTAAAGAATTTGAACCCAAGCCTGGCTCTCTCTATACCGATCAGGACCCTCAGTACATCGCACCAGATATCTACATTTATAAAGTGGGTCAGGAATTCGTGATCAGCATGAATGATGACGGAATACCGCGCCTAAAAGTTTCCCAAGCCTACCGATCCATCATGTCCAAAAAACAAACCGATCTCAGTGAGAAGGAAAAATCTACGCGCGAATACGTACAGGAAAAACTTAAGTCTGCGCTTTGGTTGAGTCGTTCCATTGAAAACAGACAAAAAACGATATATCGGGTGACTGAAGCCATTTTAAATCGACAACGTGAGTTCTTTGAAAAAGGATCTCAATTTTTGAAACCCATGGTTCTTAAGGACATTGCTTCGGATGTAGGATTACACGAATCGACAATTTCCCGGGTAACGACAAATAAATTCGTACACACCCCACTTGGGACTCTAGAGCTCAAGTATTTTTTTAACTCTGGTGTAACCACCTCAGGAGGTGGCGATAGCCTAGCATCTACTGCGGTAAAAGAAAAAATCAAACAACTGATTTCAAAAGAAGATCCCCGCTCGCCCCTATCGGACCAAGAACTCGCAGACATCCTTAGTCGTCAAGGCATAGACATTGCTCGGCGCACCGTCGCTAAATACCGCGAGATGCAGGGGATATTGTCTTCATCCCGCCGGAAAAAGGTTTTTTAAATCATTAAAGTTTAAAAATAAACCTCCGATTTAGACCGAACTCGGTTAAACTGATTGCTCATGAAATCGAATCATAAAGGGGCGTTGCTCGTCGCGTTGGGGTCTTTAATGTGGGCCACCGACGCACTGATCCGCGTACCTGCACTAGGCTCTGTTTCTTCAACTTTTCTGGTTTGGGTCGAACACGCAATTGGTATTGTTGCCCTTTTGCCTTTCTTGTTTTTCTACAAGCGCCAACAGATTTTCGGGGCCCTTGCCCGGGGACAGTGGTTTTGGAGCTTGGTGGTCGGTCTGGGAGGTAGCGCAGCAGCACTTTACTGCTTTACCCAAGCTTTTTTAACACTTCACCCCACCGTTAATATTTTACTCCAAAAGCTCCAGCCGATTTTGGTTGTACTCATGGCATCCGTTGTTTTGAGAGAAAAACCCCAGAAGAGTTTCTATTTCTGGGCCGTGCTGGCTATTTTTTGTGGAACGGGATTGAGTCTGAGCGAAAACGCTTCCCAGAATCAACCCACAAATCAGTCCCCTACCGACTGGCTGAGAGGAATAGGCTATTCGCTAGCGGCAACTGCACTGTGGGCGGCATCTACTGTTGCAGGCAAAAAACTATTGGCCACAACCACGGCAACACTAGCCACATTTTGGCGATTCCTCTGGGCTTTTTTGGGCCTGAGTTTAGGTTTGATCATCAGCGAACAA
The DNA here is from genome assembly GCA_027482725.1 of Pseudomonadota bacterium. GTDB lineage: Bacteria > Bdellovibrionota > UBA1018 > UBA1018 > CAIMNF01 > JAIXVT01. The sequence continues at coordinate 10,833 of JAIXVT010000266.1, forward strand.
CCATTCCCGGTGGACGCCTTTCAAAACTCGACCAATGTCTTAGGTTTTGTTTATTTGGGAATAATACCTGGAATCTTTGCGATGATCGTGTATTACGCAGGAATGAAACAAACCTCTGCCACCACAACTACATTTGTTGAACTGATTTTTCCCATCGGATCAATGGTTTTAAACGCGATGTTTTTGGATGCTCGCCTCACCCCCCTGCAAATCGCTTGGGCTTTAGGCCTAATCGCTGCGGTATTGATGATTTCGCTTGATGAGACCAAAGCATCCCAAAAAACTCTGGCAGAACTCCACACCGCCAGCGCAGCATCAGATTCTCAGATCCGCACTCACGAGGCATCTTGATTTGTTGGTTTGAAAAAGGTAGCCTTACTGTTCAGTTAAAAATTGTCGGGCCGTAGCGCAGTTGGTAGCGCACTTGCTTTGGGAGCAAGGGGTCGCGAGTTCGAATCCCGCCGGCCCGACCAATTTAAACTCAATCAATAAAACTCCACTCGTGGTCTGATTCGATCCCCTAAGCGGGATGAGAACTCACACGATTTTGTTCGCGAGATTGATGCCCGAGCGTGCTTTAGCCCGAAGGGGCTACTACAGCACGAAGCGAGCGCCAATATATCCCCATGATGACTCCGCCAAGCCCACACGCGCGTCGGTTCCGAATATTTGGAACTCCGCATTGTGAACACCCGCGCGGGTAAATCCGCGATCCATGCCCCCTTTTTTATCGTTTACATTCTAGCTCTCAAACCGTTCTGAATTAGTTCTTACAAATGCGCCTTTTGATATCAAACTCAGCAAAAACTCGTTGCTCCTCGCCAACATTTTGAGGAGGAAGCATGATCCTGCCCCTCCCCCAGATGATTTACGAGAACCCTAAAAAGCAAAGCGATGGCACCAGACTTGATTTTTTATTTTCATGCCAGATTCGGTCTAAAATTGCGGTAATTTTGACGAGGATTATTCTCAAACTTATTTTTTTTAACGTTGCCGGAACCGACCCGGTACAGTCCGATTAAAAGGGGTGGCGCGCCGAGCTTTATTAACTCTAACGCTACGTGCACCGAAACTCTACCTACCCGTTAACCCTAGACATAAACACATGAGACTCTGAAGAATTCAGCATTAAATGTCGCCGACTCTAGAGAACTTAATTTGATTTCAAATTGTGCTCACAAGTGGTTCAATAACTGGTCGATGTTAATGAACAAAGTTGGGGCAAATCACGGTTTCCTCTTACTTCTTGATACCCTCGACCACCACCCCACAAGTGATACTACCTGTCAATTCGCGTAGCCTAGCGGCCGTTTTTAGCTCATGGGGCAACTCATCCCAAAGTGGTCCGTCCGGGCTTGGCGCTAGGCGATCCAAAAGGGCTTTTAGTAGTGATCCTCGACTATAGTTTACCATCTGAGCAAACCTGTAGTTATAAGTCACCTCCGCATTGTCCACACGATTATATAATCCGCTTTCACGGTCTAATATTTTTATAATATCTTCCGCTGTTTGAGGGTTAAAGAACGATGGGAATAGTGAATTATCTTTTTTTAGTTCCTCTAGGACCGTTAACGCTTCCTTGCCCCATCGAGTTGATGTGACCATCAAATAATTCCATGAAATGTCTGACTGGGGATCACGATACTTATTAAAACGCCTGCGAATATATCCTTGAAATTTGTTGATCGCCATTTGACTTGCTAAAAACGATTGTTCCTGATCGGCTCGAATCACCAGTTGTTTTGCGGTTCGATACTCAGGGAAGAGTCCAAGAAAATCTAAGAACAGATAGTCAAATCGCTTCTGCAGAATCTCTTGGTAAGGCTCAAATTTAGTTTTTTCAGGGCTCCTCTCCGGAAAAAGCACGCTCCAGAGACCACTAGCAAAAACACCAAACAAACCTGCGACAGGATTAAAAAGAGCGGTCAAAAAACT
>JAIXVT010000162.1 GCA_027482725.1 Pseudomonadota bacterium
CCCCACGCAGGGCTCAAAAAAAAGTTTGATAGGGTTTGAGAAAACAACACAGACAGCACAAGCCAAGCGATGCTTTTCACGTTTTTAACTCTTCAAAAACAATAATTTTTTGTCCAGATTAATTTTTAAATTGAATTCATTTAAGGATTGCGCTAGCGTGTGTCCTCATGACAACGCTCCCCATCCTAGCAAAAGCGCTTTACCTGTCTCTCTTGGTTCAAACGGGATTGCATTCCTCTTCTCACGGGTTATGGAATCAAAGGTTGGAAGGATTGCATCAGCCTCATACTCGCGTCACAGGGACTTTAAAGCTTGCTAAGATCGAGAACGGAACGATTGCCGAAATCTCCGATCGGGCTTCATGGAGTCACGCTATGCTGAATGGACAAAAGATTTTTATTCATACCGAAGGTCAGGTTGCCGATCGAATGATAGCACTTCTGGAGCGTTCAGGGTTTAAAGGGGATGCTTATGAAAGTGAATTTCCGGGAAGTAATAACGCATTCTACGATATTTCCTCTTCCGCGTTGGCGTGTATGAAATTTATTTTCCGAAACGATCAAAAAAAGCCGACGGGTGCGATCTCGGAATGTTTGATTAATATCGAACATATTCCCGATCTGAATATCTATGCGCTTCAACCCAAGCATCGAGAATGGTTACCGTCTTATGTTCTGAACTTTACACCGAGTCGACTGGTTTTTGAGGGCGGTGTTGCCACCATGCTGCGTGGGGCCGGTAAGACCTCAGGTCTAGAGTGTTTCCCCAATGGCGGCACCACACGGTGTTGGTTTTCTCTCCCTCATTTGGTTTCGAAAACTTTGGATTAAAAACTCAAATTTTCAGGTCTTTTGCCCACTGAACATGTAATCTTTCGTCTTCCGCAATTTTTGCAAAAACTTTTGCGGTTTCGGGGTCTCGCTCACTGAGTTCTTGAGCAAACTTTTCCCCGGACTCTTGACCCCAGGCTTCGGCGTTTGTCATAAATATATTGAATTCAGCAGCTGTCGTACAACGGTCAAAACTCCGGAAAAGTGCGTCCGAAACACGTTTGGATCCGACGGCCCACCCCAGTTCGTTCATGCGATTCAAGAGAAGCTGGGTGTGACGCTCCTCCTCTTGAGCGAGTTTGATCCAAAGGTTTTTCCAAGTGTCCGGGGCTGTTGGAAAAATTTGAGGAGCAAGCCCAAAGGCTTTTGCGGCCTGATATTCGGCGAACGCGACAAATCTGAGGCGATCTTGGAGTCCGTCTAAAGTGTGAACGGGTGCAAGTTTGGGAATTTTTTGTCCGATATCGGCAACAGAAAACGGTGACCATTCGGGCATAAACCCGGAAAATTTTCCAGTCATGACGGAGTGTCCCCGAGTCGTATGATTTCTTCAAATTCGTTAAGGGTGACTGGCATGCAAGACAACCGACTCTGTTTAATCAAGAGTAGGTTTTTCAATGTCGAAGTGGTTTTTAAGGTTTTTAGTGAAACAGGTGATTTCAGTCTTTTTTTTGCCTTGATATCGACCTGCACCCATTCCCCCGGTTTTTTGGGATCAATTTCGGGGTAGGGTTTCGAGATGATTTCTGCAATTCCAACTACCGCTTTTTCATCCCCGGAGTGGTAGATGAGCGCAAGGTCACCCTTTTGACATTCGCGTAGAAAATTTCGAGCCTGAAAATTCCGTACCCCATTCCAAGCCGTGGTTTTTTCTTTCATCAGGGTTTCAAAAGAATAGGTTTCAGGTTCGGATTTAAACAGCCATGTTTTCGACATGGGAATTAAGATAGCAGGAAACTCCTGTTTTTTTGATAAACTAAAACCATGAACAGCAGGCTCTTTTGGGCAGTAGGGATGTGTTGGGTGATGGCAGGTTGTGCAAGTTCAGGGCGCGATCGGCAAAAAAAAGAATTCTATGAAGATTTACCCGATGGCTACTATGAATCGGAGTCCAAGCCGAAAGAAACGACACTCCAGAGAATGATCAAGGGGATGGGGCCACGCAAAAGTTGTTTGGTCTTACCTTTTTGGAACGACACCCCTTTTCAAGACGATACGTTTGGGCCTTTAGTGGCGGAGTCCTTGGGAGAGGCTCTCGAAGAGAAGAAAAAAGTTTAGCTTGCCGAGGATTCGGCCTTTCAGGTGACCACTCGGGATTTTGTAGACGGGGATACTGTGCGGGTTGAGCAGTTGATTCGCGAGGGAAGAAGGCGCGGCGTTGCCACGATCATTATCGGGAGGATTTCTCAGGTGACATTTCGTCACGATCGTGAAGAAGTCGGGGTATTGAGGCAAGCAAGAACGCTTGCGGCGGTAGAGGTTGAGGCCAAGCTTTTTGATGTGATGGGCGGGCGAGAAATCCACGCTGTTCGTCGCATGGGAACTGCAATGGATAAAAATGTGATCGTTTTTAAGGATCAGCAGCCGACCGAAGAATCCAAGCGGGAGCTTATTCACGAGGCGCTAAGATCCGCAGTCCAAAACATGCAAGCCGAGCTTGCCGTGGCATTCGACAAAATGGATTGGCAAGGCCGCGTCGCAAAAATTTTAGGGAATAAAATTTTTATTAACGCGGGTAAGGCATCAGGGTTGATTACGGGCGATATTTTGCGTGTCCTGAGCGCAGGAGAGGAAATCGTAGATCCTGTGACCCGAGCGTTCTTGGGGCGATCACCGGGACAAATGAAAGGCACGCTTGAAGTGTCCGAATACGTCGGTGCAGATAGTGCAATGACAACAATCCACTCTGGTGGTAATTTCCAAGAAGGCGATGTGGTGCGTTTATATTAACGAATCCAGTGGACAATTACCGTTCACGTTTCAAGATCATCTTCAGCTCCAAGAACAGTGGCTCAAATCCGAGACCCGCAGACCGACCTTGCTCTTATCCCACTTGGAGCCGGTGATCACAGTCGGAGCTCGTCAGACTGCAGATCAGTTTTCTACAGGTCGGGCATTGGATCTCCCTGTTTTTGAAGGTCAGCGCGGCGGGAACGAAACTTGGCACGGACCTGGGCAGTGGGTCGGGTTTCCGTTAACTTCGTTAGAGCATTTTTCGGGTGATCCGAAGGGTGTGCGGAAAGCCCAACATTTAATTCTGGATTGGATGCTGGCGGTGTGCGCCGAGTTTAGATCGGATTGCTCTATTCAAGAGGGGGAGCGATTGGGCATCTGGACGCCCCGTGGAAAAATCGTGTCCTTAGGAATCAAAATTCGGCAGGGCTGCCTAACGAGTGGGTTTGCCCTCAATGTTCACCGTCATGCTACTTCTTTTCGGGGAATAAATCCGTGTGGTATCGATCAAGCGTTACCTGACTTTCTGTTTTCCGACCCTCGGGAAGGGAGTCTTGCGATGGGACGAGTTGCGAGCAAGATTCTTTCTCTGTGTCCAGTTTGACCTGTGTGTCAGATCTATGAATTTGTGTTTCATTTTTTTATTTAAAAATAAACTCTGCTATCCTGCTTTATGGGGAGATCTTTGAGTGAGTCCATTCAAAAAAATTCGTCTATCCGTTGAGTCAATAGCGTTTCGTGCCGGCTATGGAAAAGGGTTCTGGACGCTGATTATCGGGTTGTTCCTGGCCACAGGGATGATTTACTCATTCGAGAGTTCCAAGACAGCATCACATCCGATTCAAATCGAGCGAATACCCGCGTCGGAATAGGGTTTATTTTCAATTTCATTTTTTTTTGAGTTTAGTTTTGTCAGTGTTTTGACGATAAAGTGACATGTCGTGCGCGGCTTGGGACGATTTTTTCCTGTTATATAAAAGGCTACGGAGGGGGCTTGGTTTCGCTTGCCTTGTTTTTTCTTTAGGTTGTGGGGCTCAACAAAAGATCGCAGAAAAACTCTATACCGAATGCGTGGTTTCATCGGAGCAGTCATCAACCCTGCGGGGGAAGTGGTCGGCAAGACCCATTCCGTTGGCAGTTCAACCTTTGGACTTCTCCACCCAAGAAGAGTCGGCACTGATCAATGCGGTCGATACTTGGAATAGTTTCTTTAAGGCCTCTAAAGGTTTTAGTTTGTACGTGGATCTGGTGAAACAATCTTCAACTCGGGCTTCGGCATCTACAATTTGTAATTCCAACATGGTCACTTCATCCGGTTTCTCGGGCCGCATATCGATTCAAAAAAATTCGACGTCGTGGTCTTACGGCGCTGATGTCATGGCCCTTACCACTACCTGCCCCATCATCAGTCCAAATTCAGAGCGTCCACTTTTTATTTCTGGCCTTGTGGAGATCAATGCGGTGAATTTTTTTGCACCAGGGAAACCACTTCCGGATATTGAAACGGTTTTAGTTCATGAGCTCGGTCATTTATTGGGATTGGGGCATTCTTGCGAAGGGGCGGGGTGTACAAACGCTCCCAGAGAATTTTTAGATGCGGTCATGTATCCTTCCGCCCCGTTCTCACAGGGGAGGGCAACTGTCCGAAGAGACTTGGGAAAAAATGATCAGGAGCGTGCAAATTGCCTATACGAATGAAACCCGATAAACTCGGCTTTCTATGTCACAAACCCAGATTTTTCCCAAGGTTCAAGGAACTCCGTTTGATTCGCTTCCCCAAAGTTTGAGTTTTCACGAGATCGAGAGTCGCGCCTGTTCCCGATGGGAGTCCCAAGGGGTTTACCGCTTTGATGCCGACGGAGCACAAAAAAATCCTGAGCAGGTTTTTTCTATCGATACACCGCCCCCCACGGTATCTGGATCTCTTCATGTGGGTCATATTTTTAGTTACACGCAGGCCGACATTATTGCGCGCTATCAGCGCATGTTGGGAAAAAATGTGTTTTATCCAATGGGTTGGGATGACAACGGTTTGCCCACAGAGCGCCGTGTACAGAATTTTTTTCATATTCGTTGCGAACCTTCGGCACCGTTTGTTTTGGATCAGAAGCTTGATCCTATCGAAGACACCAAGCAGCCTCAGCGCGA
>JAIXVT010000117.1 GCA_027482725.1 Pseudomonadota bacterium
GCTCTGCTTCGGACCAAGCATCAATCCAGCGTTCGATGTACCTTATTCGCTCTTCCTCGGAGAGTTTGGTTTCATTAGTCCATTTATCTATATCTTGAGGTGCGACAACAAGGGCGTTTACCAGAGATTGGGCCTCACGTTTCATCTTTTCGGTTACTGGTAAAATTTTTCCGGCAAGGGCGCTATCGCACCAACGACGGATTAAAGGGTAGGAATGCCCTGCCCAAGCCTGGCCCTGAAACAGAAGTGATATTAAAATGAATAGAGTGGTGGCCAGAGACGGAATCGAACCGCCGACACAAGCCTTTTCAGGGCTCTGCTCTACCGACTGAGCTATCTGGCCTTTAAGATTGAGAATCACATACTACTCGATTCAAATGAAGTCTTAGATTGACGAGGTTTCTTTAAAAAATCAACGGAGAAAACGCTCGCCTTGAGAGTTCATGCGAAAAGATGAAATTAAGCGACTCCAACAGAGCGAAAAGAGAGAGAGGTGTGTTGGAGTCGCTCATTTACTTCAGGCGGTGAGTTAAATGGTTTCGTTTATTCTACCGAAAGGGCTTGAGAAATCGCCTGAAGTTCGCGGAGTGTGACGGTCTTGTAGTCGTAAGCACGCCCCGTTTTTAAGAGGATTTTACGAGTGAGTTCTAAGCGGTCCGATATGGAGTCGACTTGTTCTTTGGGCACCGGATCGTAGGTGATGGAGTTCATCAATGTCCGAGCGTACCGCAAGTCTGCGGGAGAAAGTTTGGGAGTGGCTTTAGGTGCAGGAACAAGTGCCGAAGCAGAACTGCGGTCCTCTTTTGCCATGGATTTGATTGCAGGAGAAACCTCTTTATCCACGCTTTTGTAGTCAAAACTGGATGGAATCTCCGTTACCGAGTCATTGGAGGCATAAAGATCACCGCTCAATCCCGCCAAAGCGGTTGCCCCTAAGAAAAGACCTGATGACCCTAAAATGAAAAACCCCATGAAATAGCGCCAGCCGAGCGCTTGTTGTATTTCCATAAAGACCCCCCTCTTTATGAAGTTAAAAAACCCGATGTGTCGCACATCTTTAACGCTTTGGTTTCTGTTTGTCAATTAAAATAATAGCATCAAACTTTAGGCTCCAAAAAATAAAAATCTTTCCGTGCTCAACTTGACAGCGTTCGGATCAGCTCCATTGTTAGCGCAAACCCATATTGGGAAAGGAGATCAACATGCAAGTAAGACCGTTGCACGATCGCGTGCTAGTGAAGCGATTCGTCGAAGAAGAAAAATCAAAAGGTGGAATCATTATTCCAGACACAGCAAAAGAAAAGCCTGTTCAAGGTGAAATCATTGCCGTTGGAACGGGAAGAATTTTAGAAGACGGAAAAATTCGTCCTCTAGAAGTAAAAAAAGGCGACAAAGTTTTATTCGGTAAATACGCCGGAACAGAAATCAAAATCGAAGGCGATGATTTCTTGATGATGCGAGAAGAAGACATTCTCGGAATCATTCAATAACTGAGGAAGGAAAATCATTATGTCAGCTAAAGAATTACGTTTTTCACAAGATGCCCGTAACGCCATTTTGAGCGGAGTGAACGCCCTTGCGGACGCAGTAAAAGTCACTCTTGGTCCAAAGGGCCGTAACGTCGTGATTGAAAAGTCTTTTGGTGCGCCTACCGTAACTAAAGACGGCGTGACCGTTGCTAAAGAGATCGAGCTTTCAGATAAGTTCGAAAATATGGGTGCGCAGATGGTGCGCGAAGTTGCATCTAAAACCAATGACGATGCGGGTGATGGAACAACAACGGCAACCGTTCTTGCTCAAGCTATCTACCGCGAAGGTGCAAAAATAGTAGCTGCTGGTCACAACCCTATGGAAGTGAAACGCGGAATTGATAAAGCCGTAGAAGCGATTGTCGGCGAACTTAAGAAAATCAAAAAAGATGTGAAAGATCAGAAAGAAGTGGCTCAAGTTGGAACCATTTCTGCGAACAACGATCCTACCATCGGGAAAATCATTGCAGACGCGATGGAAAAAGTAGGCAAAGAAGGCGTGATCACGGTTGAGGAGTCCAAAACTTCTGAGACCACGCTTGATGTTGTCGAAGGAATGCAGTTTGATCGTGGTTACCTGTCTCCGTACTTCGTAACCAACCCTGATAAGATGGAAGCGGTATTGGACAGCCCTTACATTTTGATTTACGAGAAGAAGATTTCTGCAATGAAAGACCTTCTTCCTGTACTTGAAAAAGTTGTACAACGTTCTAAGCCGCTTTTGATTATCGCCGAAGAAGTCGAAGGCGAAGCGCTTGCAACCTTGGTGGTCAACCGTCTCCGCGGAACCATTCAAGTGGCAGCCGTAAAAGCTCCGGGCTTTGGTGATCGCCGCAAAGAAATGTTGCAAGATCTTGCCATTTTGACTGGTGGAAAAGTGATTTCTGAAGACCTTGGGCACAAGTTGGATGCAACACGCCTTGAGGATCTCGGGACTGCACGCAAGGTGACCATTGACAAAGACAACACCACTATCGTGGACGGTCTTGGTAAAAAAGCCGATGTTGAAGCACGTGTAAAACAAATCCGCGCACAGATCGAAGAAACCACTTCGGACTATGACCGTGAAAAATTGCAAGAGCGTCTTGCTAAACTTCACGGCGGGGTTGCAGTGATCAACGTGGGTGCAGCGACCGAAGTTGAAATGAAAGAGAAAAAACAACGCGTAGAAGATGCGCTTAACGCAACTCGTGCCGCAGTAGAAGAAGGTATCGTCCCTGGGGGCGGAACCGCGCTTCTCCGTGCAGCAAAAGTGCTTGAGACGCTCAAGCTACCTACCGAGCAACAGTTTGGCGTAAACATTGTTCGCCGCGCAGTTGAAGAGCCACTCCGTCAAATCGCGTTTAACGCGGGACTTGAGGGCTCTATCGTGATTGATAAAGTGGTGAACAACACCACTCCGTCATGGGGCTTCAATGCGTTGACCGAAACCTACGAAGACTTGATTGCAGCGGGTGTTATTGATCCTGCTAAAGTCAGCCGTTGCGCGCTCCAAAACGCAGCCTCTGTTGCCTCGTTAATGTTGACCACCGAGACGCTTATTGCTGAGAAGCCGAAAAAAGAATCGTCGGCTCCATCAATGCCTCACGGCGGCCATGACATGATGTAAGGCATGACCTTAAAAAATAATTTGTAAAAGACATAAAAAAAGCCGCGTGGGAATTTCCTACGCGGCTTTTTTTATTGAAAGTCTGACTTTGGACTTTTTAAAACTTACCAGCTGTCCGAGCTTCCCCCGCCACCGCTTGATCCTCCACCACCACTAAAGCCGCCCGAATCCCCGCCCCTAGATCCCCAATCTCCTCCAGAGCGCCTATTCCAATCCAAGCTGGGATCAGGAATAAACATACCGCCTCGTCCGCGCGCTCCACGTCCCGACTTGATTCCATGGGCAATAATCAATGCTGGAAGTAAAAATCCAAGCCCCCCCAGGAGCAGGGTGATCATCACCCAAGTTGGAATTTCGCTCGGGGAGTGGTGCTGAGGTGCAGGGAGGTCGGGGTCCAAAAAAGACTGGAGCATCTGAACGCTATCCGATAGTCCTTGCGCGAGATTCCCGGATTGGAGGCTTGGTCGTAGCACGTTGACCAAGGTGCGCTTGGCTCTCGCATCGGTGATCATCGGCTCAAGGCCATAGCCCACATGAATGCGTGATTTACGTTCTTGAAAATAGACCGCTAAAAGTAAACCATCGCGTTCTTTGGCTCGGCCAATTTTCCACGCTTGAAACACGCGGTGCGAATAGTCAAAAACATCCTCGCCGTCTAGGGTTTCAAAAAGAGCAATGACCCACTGCTGTCCGGTTTTTTTTTCGTGGCTCGCTAAAGTGCCCGAAAGATTCCGGACAGCTCCGGCATCAAGCCTCGTTCCTTCTTGATAGACATAAGCTTGGGGTGCTGGGGGAATGGGCTTAGCGCCGGCCTTTCCCCCCAGCACGAGAATTCCCCAACAAAGACACAAAAGAAAAGTCTTGGATTTAGTTTCCAAAATTCACTTTAGGGGCGGTTTTCGCCTCGGTTTGAGCCGTAAAATAGTCCCGCTCTTTTAATCCTTTAAATCCTGCAATCAAAGACCCTGGAAATTTTTTGATCGCAACGTTAAGTGCGCGGGCCGCTTCATTAAAGTTTTGTCGCTCAATGGTCATGCGATTTTCTGTAC
>JAIXVT010000179.1 GCA_027482725.1 Pseudomonadota bacterium
CTGCTTTGAGTCCGGCAGATCAATAAGGGAGAACATGCTGGGACTCGTCTTTACGAACGTACAGGAATTCGATTTTTTTCCCCTTTAAAATCTGATCTTTATTTCCCGACGCGAGCGTATCTCCTTTTTTGAAAATACAGGCGTAGTTATCCGGTCCAAGTTTAATAAACAACTCGACCGGGAGCGGATCCACTCCGCGTAACAACTCCCAGCGGATTTCGGTGTACTCCTGCCGAACTATTTTTGGAACATCGGGCTTAGAAACATCAGGAGAAGCGGGTGGGGGCACTAAGGCTGGTCCCGGGGGGGATGGTTTCTTTGGCTCGTGTGGGACCATGAAACTAATAAAATCTGCGACCCGCGCCGTGGCATTGTCTGGATTCACCCAGCCCAATACTTGCATGGCAGGATAGAGTGGCGGTTCCACCGGGGTTTCCGGAGCAAAAAAAATCATCGGGATTTGGAGTTTTACCGCGCTTAGGTAATTGATTATCGGTTCGGCGACTGACGGGTGATCAATCACCAGCAGGATGGGGCGTTCCCCTTTTAGAATAGGATCCAAAATTTCTGCGGCAGATTTAAACACCACGGGCTTGAGCGCCGAATGAGATTCGATTTTAGATTTGATTCCGGATTGAACATCGTGGTGAGAAATGCAAATAAAAATGGATTTCATCAGAGAAGTGAGGGGTTATCTACGATCCTCGCTGAGCAGTCTTCTTTTGATGGCAAGCGTGATCTGTGGGTCTTTTTTCGAAATCCGTTGTAACAAGCTGTCGCGAAACGGTGCATCTGCATGCTTGAGGAGATCAATGATTTGTTGAAGTCCGTCAATCCTCAAACCCTCTTCTTCTTGGGAAAAATTTGCGGTGGGACGCTTTATGGAGTTCCGATCATATTGTCCTGATTTCATAAGCTGGCCTTTCTTGGGTTAAACCGTTTTTTCCTGTCGTTTCTTGCGCTCGGCTTTTCGGAATTGATCTTCTAGCTCGGCAAGATTTTTCTTGAAATTCTTCTGCATACTTTCTAATCGTTCGGAAAGGTTACGTTCCTCGTGTTCGATCTGGGTACGATTTCGTTCGCGCACGGTTGCCACTGATTTTTCACCCTCAGACTTTTCTTTCTGAATCAATTCGTCATTTCGGGCGCGGAGTTCATTGATGCTGCGCTCAAGCCGTTCGGCTTCTTCTGAAATTTTTACGCTGTAAGCTTGTTTCAATCGATCTTGTTGTTGTTCGTGAGTTTCTTGGGTGGTGACCATTTTTTCCATATGCTTTTGGGAACGGTCTTTGACCTCGTGATCAAACTGTTGTTCCAGTTGAAACAACGCTTGGCGATATTTGGTTTCGTCTATCGTTCCAGCCATCTCAACTTTAATCATGGCGGTTCCGCAAAACCCCCTCAACCGGCATTAATTGCCTCCAAAAAACGGCCATTTTCCGTCATTCTAAAGAGGTGACTCTTAAGCTTAAGTCAGACTTTCGCCAGCACATCCGCGCATGGCACAAGGAGCAGTTGGGTTTTTCGGAGCGTCTAGACGCGCAAGCGGGTTTCGTTGCCGGGCTGGATCAAGTTCTGTCCGATTCGCGCGTGCTCGGCCAAGTGGGGGAACGCCGTACCGTACTCCTGTATGCGCCGCTTTCGGACGAACCAGCGTTTAATGCGGAACGACGGTTGCGTGATCAGGGGTTTGGTGTGGCCTACCCCCGGATTGAAAATAAATCGGAAGCCCTGCTTTCCGTGCGTCGCGTATCTTTAGAAAATCCCGACGACTGGGCTCCTCTTACCGATCGATCGTCGTTTGCGGATCTCTCCCAACCCGGAGACTGGACCCCGTGTTTGTCCGCTCAGGAAATCGGGATGGTGCTTGTCCCCGCACTGGGTTTTAACCTGCAGGGCTACAGGTTGGGGCGGGGCAAGGGCTTCTACGACCGGTTTTTAGGGCAGGTTCCTCAGGCTGTGAAAGTTGGTGTGGTTTGGGCCGAATGGTCGATGCTTCCGTTTGACGCCGATTCTTGGGATGTCCCAGTGGATGTGGTGTTAACGGAACAACAGTGGAGATGGGTGAAATGAAAATTTTGATGTTCGGCGATGTTTTTGCTAAGCCCGGGCGCGACGCGCTTAAGCTTGCGATTGAGAAACTACGACGCATTCACTTGCCAGAGTTCATTATTGTGAACGGGGAAAATTTGGCTCACGGGAAGGGGATAACGCCTAAGCTTGCAGAAGAGCTTTTTTCTTGGGGGATTGATGTGATCACTACGGGTAATCATGCTTGGGACCAAAACGAATCGCATGCTTACTTTGATCAGTGTGAGCGCTTATTGCGTCCCTTAAATTATGGCTCAGGCGAACCCCGAATTCCGGGCAAAGGTGTGGTCATCGTGGCCAACCGTGATCGGCCTTCGTTGAAACTCGCGGTCGTGTTGGTCATGGGGCGTGTTTTTATGGACCCTTTAGATTGCCCGTTCCGTGCCGCCGATGCAGAAGTGGCACGTTTGCGTTCGCAAGGGGTACATAATATTTTGGTCGATTTTCACGGTGAAGCGAGCAGCGAAAAGCAAGCCTTTGCCCATTTTATGAACGGTAAGATCTCTGCGGTGGTGGGGACGCATTCTCATGTGCAGACTGCGGATGAACGGGTGTTGAGCGAAGGCACGGCGGCAATCACTGATGTGGGGATGACGGGCTGTTTTGATTCGGTTATTGGAGCGAAAAAAGAGCTGATTATCAGACGTTTTTTGACTAAAATGCCGACAAAAATCGAACCTGCCGAAGGACCGGGCGGGTACGGTTGCGTGGTGATTACCGTTGATGAAAAAACGGGCCGTGCTCAAAACATTGAGCGCATTCGCGAAGTGGTGATTTGAAAGATGGAGCCGATGATGCGACTCGAACGCACGACCTACGCTTTACGAACGAGAATTTAACCTGAACCGTGGTGAACATCCTTGCACCACAGTGGACAACCCCCCCTAATTATTACAAGTTCTTAGCGTTATTTACTGTTTGCAGCCGTTCTTTGTCGTGCGATCCAGTTTACTGAATTTGGATTTACTGGATTTACGGAACGGAAATTGAACACTCTTTAAGATCACAAATTGTGATCTTAAAGAGTGGGCGTGGTCAGCATCGCAAGTATCTACCATTTGTATTTACAGAGCAAGGAGTGGCTATGTTATCGGCTGTTCTCAAGAGCAAGTCTGCTGTTCAAGTAAATATCGCGATCATCAGAACATTCGTCAAACTCCGTGAAATGCTCGAAACGAACAAAGACTTCGCTAAGAAAATCGACCAACTTGAAAAGAAATATGATCACCAGTTCAAAATAGTTTTTGAGGCTATCCGGCAGTTGATGGCAACGGGATCACCACGAGCACAAAAGAAGATCAAAACACTGAGTGAGAAATAAACGCGCGATAAACCCGTTCATCTTCTTTGGTCAGCACACTGAAGGTATCGATATGTCAGGCAAATAATGGAGCCGATGATGCGACTCGAACGCACGACCTACGCTTTACGAAAGCGTTGCTCTACCAACTGAGCTACATCGGCCAAGAAACGAGCTGTTATTTTCGTCGATGCGACTTGAAAACTCAACGGAGATTTGGTGGGGAGGGCGGACCCACGCTGGTTCTAAAAAATAAATGATTAACATTTTGTGTGTCTTCAATAAATTTTTTCATAAGTTCGACTTGAGGGTGGTTGGCAAAGTTCGGGCTAATGTCGTGATATACCCGGTTTACGTAAGTCAAGATGGCAACCATGGGGAACGTCTCGAGTTCCTCAAAAATTTCAAGTGTCGACGAAAAAGCAAAGGGACTCGCTTCGTTAAACAAGTTAAGGGGTCGCTGACTCCCTGTGCGACTTCTTTCCAAATAGTCGTCAAACACATGGGCCACAAGGTTTGATGTGATGGAACCGCTCCGTGTCCGGAAGTGGTTTATACCAGCGACATCAGGCGGAGTGGGCTGGAGCAAAAAATAAGAAACCAAAGCATTCCGAACGGTTTCATCGGTCGTGTAGTTAAGCACACTATGCACACTCAGGATTCGATCATTAATCTGTTGGCTCAAGTAACGGTTATCTGTGTCGTGGGGCAATGGGTTTTGGCTAAATTTGTAAAAAAGCAGGGATACCAAAACATGTCCTTCGGCTTCACGAAGGGCAGTTAGAAAAATCATTGTTTTTAACCAAGTCTGATCCAAAAACGCGACCGTCTTTGCAAGTTCAAATATTTTATCTAAATACACATGGACGTAAATGTACGTGGCTTCAGCGGGTTGTGCGATCTGTCCGGTTAGCTTTTTAAACGTTAGTGCGGCGTCCTTTAAGTCTTCTGGTCGGGGATGGGTGGCTTCAGTAATTAAGCGCGGAATATCCGCACTCACTAAAGCATCGCACCCCGCACTGTTCGCTGGCTTTTGGGGGTTATCGGCCTTGGACTCGGTGCCCAACCCTAACAACAACACGAATAAAATAACAATGCCTCTATTGAGAAGCGCTAAAACCTTAAAACAACACACGATACACAACCTCAAATTAATGACTTCGGAAATGCTATCATAAAAGTTGCACACCTGTTTGATAAAACAAACTCAATTAAAGTAATTGGTCACTAAGGTTAGAGATCAAGTCCTTGAGCGATAGGTAAGACGAGAGGGTGACCCATATTCTTGGCATCATACAAAAACTCAAACAACCGCTTGGATGGTGTGGAATTGGGATAAAGAATACTCAGCTCTTAGTAAACCTGATGCAGATAAAGCACAAGGATGGTTGCGGCAATTCCGTTAAAGATTGGGGATTGAGCGAGTTTGGATAACAAAACAAAATCATCTGAGTTTTCAAATAACTTAAGTGGTCCCAACCCTTTTTGATTTTTGCGCAAAAAGTGATCCTTAAGCGCGTGAACCACAAGTTGGGTCGTGCCTATTCGACTTGGAGAAAGAATGTTTTGCGGTTCAATAGTTAGATCATCCTCAGCTGGAATCAAAAGTAAAAAAGAAACAAGCGCCGCTTTTTGAGATGTCATCGGCATAAGCTCTGCGATCATTAAAATTTTTTGAGCGAGCTCATCACCTAAAGCATGAAAAACGTCGGGATGGTGAAACAGCGTATAGTAAAGGAGTGTGGTCAAAACAGAAGGGGGCGTTGTGGTTTGTAGCGCTAAAGCAATAATTTCTTGTTTTCTCAAAATCAGCAACGGATGGTTGGCAAAAAATTGATCAATCCAAGTAAGCGAAGCCAAGTGGTACGCATCCCCGTGACTTAAGGGTTTAAAATCTGCCCCCTTTTGAATGACCCGAATATCTGCAAGGTCTGGCAAGATTTCGTGAATAAAGAGATCACGTGCATCGGTCAGCGACAGGACGGCGTCGTTACAGTTGAACCCATCTCGGCCTTCGGAAGGCGGTTTGGCAAGAGCCGATTCCGCAATTAGCCCGTACCACAGAAAAATAATGAATAACGGGGTTTTCATCGGGAGTGTCTCTTTAAAGAGAGTTCTAAGCAGCCAAAAAAACGCTGAGAATACATGGGCGTAATACTAGCTTAAATATAACAAATCATGGCGGGAATTTTATTGACTTGTGGTGAGAGGGGATTAGTCTGCTGGTAGTTTTAAACTGTCATTGTTAAATAATTTAATTTAACTTGGAGGCCTTTGCGATGGTAGTAGCCAAACTTTCTTTACTTCTTTTGGGAGCAGATGCATCTGCTCAAATTACGTATCATAATCCTTTTCGACACTCTACAGTCGCCTCTTCTCACGCAAGCTACCACTCTTCAAAATCGCCTTCAAGTGGCGTCGGGGCTACTGCGGCAGTTACCTCTGAATTGAGTATTGATGTATTAACCTCCGCACCCTCCTCATCCACAATTAGGCGCCTGCGCGCTTACAATGAAGTGATCCGTACAGAGTTAGTCGAACTCAATCAGCGAATAGACCTTCAGCTGCCGTTACAGCTTCAAGATTTTCCTGGATTAAGCTCGGAGTGGGAACAGATAAAAGCAGATCCCGTCCGTTACAGAGAATGGGTCGCAAAATTTAAAAAAGACGCTCAAAGCGAGGAACAAGAATTTCTTAGGGTTCTCCACGATCAGTTCTGAGTTAGGCTAGCGTTAGGTTGTGAGGGCAGCGATGCTGTTTTTAGTACTCTCGCTAGTTCAACTTCTCTCGGGATTTTCTTCAAAAGCAGAGTTGGTGGATTGGAACACGCCCCCCTTTTCGCACGCTATTTCTGTGTTCCCGGAACACAGTAGAGACTCCCTAAAGCAAGCGAGAATAAAATTCTTTTCTCAGGGGGATTCTGGGAAGGAATTTAACCCTGAACAATTTTGTTCGGGGGACAGGTGGGTGGCTGCCCAACTGGCCTTTGATTTCAACGGCAAACCTACTCTGAGTGTTCGTGAGGATTTGGTTCGCTATTTTCAGAATACCCAAGATTTGACTTTTTCAGACCAAATGAGTTGTAAATTCAAATCGGCAAAAAAACAAATTTTGGCATCTATTGTTCACGAGCTTGCGCATCTTTACGACAAGACTTTCGCCGCCCACCATGACCCAAGCTACCGATATTTGGTGGACAACAATTTTGGACAACGCGTTCGAAATCGGAATTTAGCTAGCTCCCCAGATGAGTATGAATTTTTCGATAGTGCCGAGAGTTTTGCTGTGAATTCCGAGTACTTCTTTCTAGCCCCAGAGTATGCTTGCCGGCGCCCTGCGTTTGCAAAAGTGTTGAGTCGTATCTATAACGTCGAGCCCTCACCTTGTGAAAATCCGGGATGGGTGATTGTGAGGTCACAGGTTGTTGACACAGGCTCAAGCCGTCGTCCTGTTTATTTGGAAGACCGGTTTGAGACCCTTGATCCCAATCGAATCTACGCCATTCATTATTTACTGGGAGCCTCTGGTGGTGGTGCCATTAACTCTTTTGGTCACGCGATGTTTCGCCTTGTAGTCTGCGCACCGAATCGACCCAAGGGGCCCGAATGTCTGAAGGATTTAGCCCATCACCGCGTTGCCGGTTATTGGGCGCCGGTTACTAACCCTGCAGGAGTGGTGATTGATGGACTCGCGGGTAAGCTAAAAATTCAGTTATTAATAAAGCCTTTTTTTGATGTTTTAGAAGAACTGACGCATTTTGAATTTCGTGACCTCAAGGCTGTAGACTTACGACTATCTCCAGATCGAATTAAGGATTTTGTTGATGTCCTAGTGGATCGGCATTGGGGATATGCTTCAAAATATCTTTTTTTGACGAACAACTGTGGAACAGAGGCTAAAAAGCATTTGAGATTGGCAGGTGATCCTGGTTCGGGATCGCTTACTTCGTTCTCTCCAAAGTCGATGTTTAACCAAGTTTCTAGATCTCTGTACAATCAGTCAGCGGACGTGCGTCCTCAAATTTTTGTTTACAAATCTAAACTTGAAGTTTACCTCAACGCATTGCGTTCGATTACGGGAAGTACCAAGTTAAAAAAAAGAGACCTTGAGAATTTTTCGGCTATGCCTGTGGCCGCCCGCTTTGAGACGTACCTGCGTTATCTTAAAAAAAATTCTGATGGGATAACGGCACAAAATTTAAAGAAACGAAGAAATGAGATTGATTTTTTTGAGCGCTGGGTACAGCGAAAACTAGGATCTGAATTTATCAGCTCTTTGACAAAGTTTGCGTTGAGAAAAAGTAAGGATCTGCATCGTATTAAAGACAGTATTTTGGGGGTTTCTTTGTCTCCGGCGGAATTATTTAGAGTCCTCTTTCAAGAAGATCAGCTGGGTTATGGTGTCCCTGTTTTAAGCTCTGGGGTTAAAGGTGTGTTATCCGAGAGAAGCCGAGCTTGGTTTGATAAACACTCCGATTTTTTTGAAAGTTATATTGAAACTCTAGGTTTTGATTCAGAGCTTGGTCGTCGGCTGCTAGATCGATACCAAGAACTGAGATCGGCCCAGTTAGAAATTCAAAAACTGTTTCGTGAGGTTGATGAACTTATTATAAACTCCGTAAAGACACCGAGCTAGCACACGGCCAACCCCTAGGGCTTTCAAGAATCACTCCCAATACCCACGAGGTTTTCAAAGAAGTGCGAGGGGTATGAAATTCGTGATGCTTTAAGTTATTATTGTTGATTTATTTAATGGCTTCGCTTAATAATCTGTGCCGGAGGATTATTAAATGAAAAAAATTAACAAAACTGAGGGCATTAAGCGTTTCGAGGGTCGTGCAAAACAAGTCCTTAGTTTTTTATCCGTTGGTTCGCTCGGGTATTCGGGCTTAGTCAGTGCAGCCCCAATTGAAAACCCAAACCCAGGGCTCACCGAAGAATTTCGCTCCCCGTTGTCACCCGTGGTTTCATTACAAGTGTATTTTTCAGAGGGCTCTGGTTTTTGCACGGGGACTTGGGTTGGGGATAACCTTATCCTTACGGCTCGGCATTGCTTGGAGGACAAGGGCCGAATGATAGGTTCGGGTGCCACGGTAAAAGTAAATGACAGGCACCATATGGTCTTTGAGGCTAAGGCGATGCCAGCCCCAGACAAGGGTAGAGTCTCTTTGTTTGATTACGTTGAATCTGACCTTGCGTTAATTTCAGTGGGGCCAATGACGTGCGATGCATGGGGAACGCCATCGCATGCTGTTGCTCAAGTCATCACCCAGCCTCCTCCTGGAGGGCTGAGTCGTGAGGAAGCCGTAATCATCGGGGCCGGGCTAGTATCTGAGACACAATTAAATTCGGCACAAAAAGTTTACGCAGGGAATGTCGATATTGTGGGTCCGCAAGGAGATGAAAACCATTTCAGTAAGTTTGTGCATGCATTAAAAAACAGTAACCCCAATTTTACTCCGTTTAGTCCAAATTACATTTCGAGCGGAATCAGTAAA
>JAIXVT010000008.1 GCA_027482725.1 Pseudomonadota bacterium
AAATATGATTGAGATCATCCGCGCTAAAACCGTAATCCACCAGCATCTGCATGGCTTCTTTAAAAAACGGATGAGCATCAGAAGGAATCTGATCTAATGCCGCTTTAGGGTTCGATCGGTACACCTGTGCGGTTTGAACAATCAAATCAATAGTAGGTGGGTACTCGAATTCGGTATTTCCGAGCATTCTCCCGACCACAATCTTTAGCGCCTTAAACAAGCGGTGAAACGGGAAAGCTAAGAGCGCAACAGTGAGAGTGCCTCCTATGACGATCACCATGCCGTGAACGTCGATGAAAACTTTCGCGTTTTTTGCTGAACTCGAGATGGTATAGAATACGACCCCAAGTCCGCTGATAATTCCTAATATTCCTGCTAAGTTCATAACATTTACCCTTCCCTAAATTTAAGCCGCTTGACCTGTCCCCGAATCATCATCCGGGATGCCTATTGAATCCGAGTTTGTCTCATAACGCGTCGGTTCCGAATTTTCACGACGAAGCGTTGTCACAGTACCTTGATTTTTCCAAAAATCTTCCAGTTTGAATTGGTTGGCGTTGAAAACTGATTCTAAGGTTTTTACCAATTTTCGACGCATGATAGCGCCTTGAGCTGTAAACGGTCGCCCTTCTGCGCCTAAAAGATCTCCTTGGAGCATTGCTGACCGCTTGGTGGGAAGGAGATTCAAAAAGTCCTCGCGGATATCCGCAGGGAATCCCGTAAGCATTTTGATCCAATCATCGTTTTCGATGTTGTCTAACGCCGATTCGGTCAGTTCTTTTGGATATTTAGGAATATCAAAGAACATTACTGTAGCGCGTCTTAACGATTCGGCCTCTGTTGGGTGTTGAGCCCAAAGTTTTTGGACAAGTTCTTCTTCACGTAAAGGATCCAAACTCCGTAAAAAACTTACGGCAATGTGAGGGCCACTGGCGTAAACCGAAGGATCTCGTTTCACATGCTCCAGTTTTGCCAGCAAGCCCCCAACGCTTGCAGAAACTTCTTTCTCTGGAAGTTGTTTGATCTTGGTCATTTCAATAAGAACTTGATGTTGCTTCTCTGCATGTACTCCTTCAAGGAGTTCAGTCATTTGGGTTCCGGAGCAATAGATCGCAATCAGGGCCACATTATGTGCAGATTCCTGAGCCAGTACATCAATGCGTTGGGCGTCTGGGAGTTCGAATAGGAATGCAAACGGATTTTCGGCATTTCTTGGGGCGCGTTCCAAGATATAAGATAATGCGAATCGGTTAAACAGGACCAAGCTCTCGAGAGTAGATTCTCGGCTAGGGTCTTGAGTTCGCTCCCGAACAACTTGACCTACTCCGGCCCATGTTGTGTGATCGACCCCATCAAAAATTTTTCTCGAATTTTCCCAACCATAGGACTCGAACACCAGCGTGAGTTCCTGGTCTTTTCCGATCTTGAAAAATTCTTCGGCAGATTTACAAACAATAGTGCCGTATTGTTTTGCATTTTTAAGAATTTCATTTTTGGCATTGATAATTTTCAGTTCAATTTCTGCTTGGCGCTTGCGCTCTTCTTCTGCCGCGCTGATCGCTTCGGGACTACCTGGAGTAGGAGCTTTAGGCCCAGCTTCATCAGCGATTGCTTCTTTGAGTTCATTATTTTCTGGGAGTGGCTCTTGTTCTTTAAGTTTTTCACGGCGCCACAACCATAAACCTAAAGCCGCTAATGCAATGACTGTCAGTATGATTAAGAATGCGATCATACGTCCAGAAAGTTCGGCCAGTTTTTTGGGTTGATCTGTCGGATTTTTCACCACCGTGGGGCTTGCGCGAGTGACCGTGAGTGCGTCCCCAGTTTCTTCGTTGAGTTTTAATTTTGACTTGAGAACATCGCGTACTATTGCATCTCGATCAGAAGATACATTGTCTCCGATCACTACTTGAACCGTGGCTTTATCTTTTAGATCATGGAGTAAATTTTCTGCACCAGTAAATGCGTTAGGGTCTTGAATGGCTAATCCGGGAAGAAAAGATTTTTCAAGTTCTTGTCGATAGAGTTTCACCCGTTCGTCATCTTTTTTTACTGTAACCGAAACCACCAAAGTATAGTCGTCTTCGGCCATTAGGCTATTCAATACGCTGCGTGCTTTTTGTGAGTAGATTTCTTCAAGGACGCTCGACTCTTCCCGAAATCCCGCCACAACCGTTGGAGCCCCTAATTGGGCTTTTGCATTCAGTGGAATAGTAGTGCTTAAAAATAGCGATAAAAATAAAAACTTAAGCATGGGTTTCATTTGAATTATTCCCCCTAAAAGATGATTTTTTTTCAGGTACAGCACTGGGATCACCTGCGGGCAGATGTGTCCGATTAAATAAATGTTGTTTTTTGTTCAGTCTTTGACTGAGTTTGAGTAAAAGTTTTTCTTTGGTTTTTGAGTCGAGGGCCGACCATGCTCGGGAACCTTCTTCTGAGTCTGGTTTGAGTAGGGCTTTTGCCATTTTATATTGGGGATCTACGGTAATTGGGCTTTGAATTGGAGCAAGGTTCGGGTGTGCAGTTGTTGCTTGGGACGATGGTGCATGTGCTTGAATTTCTGTAACAAAATTTTGAGGAGTGTCTTGAGTTCCCACCGCAGCAAGACCAAAACCCAAACAGGCGATAATGCCAATAATCAGACCAAAAAGTTGGGTGAACTTTACTGGAGTTGAAACGACCGCATTGCTGGTGGGCGTGTCTATTGCAAGTGCGTCACCAGCCTCGATATTCAGTTTCAATCGATGATTTAATACGTCACGTAAAATTTTGGTTTCAGATTGGGTCAGAGCGTACTCGGATACCAAACGGATTTTTTTTGAGATGATTTTGTTATAGAGCGGATTTTTGAGTGCGGCCTGGCTATCGTCGTTCACGCGCACGAGCGGTAAGCCGGGCAAATGGTCGGGGACGTCATGGGTTTCATCCTCGGATGTACCTTGATCGGTCGCGTACTGGAATTGGGCAATAATTTTAAAATTGTGGTTGGGGAGCAATTTTGCGGCAATCGATTCGACCCAAGACTCGTATTGAGATTCAAACAGATCCACGTCGGCAGGGCGTATAGCCGCACGCAGGCCCGGTGGCGTTTCCGCCACTTGTGCCGCTTGGGTCTGAATACCGGTCAGAATGCAAAGGGCAACGGTGATCGCCC
>JAIXVT010000017.1 GCA_027482725.1 Pseudomonadota bacterium
ATCCAAAATTTGGTCTCTCGTATTCATGAGACCACAGCGTCGCAGTTTTTTGGTTCTTACTATTGGTTTACTTGGCTGAGTTCGTGGTCCTTGATGGCGGTGTTTACTTATCTGTCGGCTGCTGCAATCCCCGAGTCTATTCATCTCCCGGAAAACGCGTCCTTTGGCTTTTGGCTTGAAGCGTTGGCGTGGCTTGCCCTGTCGTTTGTTTCCGCGGGTAACGTCTATAGGGCTGCTAAGGGGACGCGACTTAGGGGCTGGACAAACCTGGTGTTGATCTCAGGATTTATCATTTTGCTGGAAGCGCTCAAGGGTTCCTCTTCCCACGAATCTTTATCCTTTATGGAGGCCCTCAATCACGAACTGGATTTTTCCCGTGGTCCGTGTGGGGGATTTGTTTTTTTGGCTACTTTTTTGTCAGTGGGGGGGGTTGCACAAGTTCTAAAACGGGCCGCCCCGACTCAATTTAGGCAAACCGGTTTTGGTGTTGCAATCGCATCGGGCGCACAGGCTACATTTTTTATGCACTTGGTGTGTACTCACGAATCTTCATTTCATATTTTTATTTGGCATATTCTCCCCTTGCTCGGCTTGATGGGGTTGACGAGTTTAGTTGCAAAAAAACTTTTTCGCTGGTCGTAACTTTTTGGATTCGTATTCGTATTCATAAGCAATGAAGATTGCAATCATCGGTTCGGGCATTTCGGGGCTAGTTGCCGCATTTCGTCTTGCTCCTCATTGTGAGGTCACGGTTTTTGAAGCAGGTGATCATGTGGGGGGGCACACCCACACCCACGACATCCAAACCGAATCAGGGAAATATGCGATTGATACGGGTTTTATTGTTTTCAATGATTGGACGTACCCCAACTTTATCGGGATATTGAACGAAATCGGCGTACAGTGGCAGGACACGACGATGAGTTTTAGCGTGAAATCTGAGCTTAATGGCTGGGAGTATAACGGCACGTCGATAAATTCCCTGTTTGCCCAACGCCTGAATCTTGTTAATCCCAAGTTTTTAAAAATGGTGAGGGACATCTTGCGGTTTAATCAAGACTCGCTCGGCGTAGTGGACTCCGATCATCCCGACCACCGATTAACTCTTGGCCAGTATTTGTCGCGTCACGGCTATTCGCAGTCCTTTAAGGATTACTACATTGTTCCGATGGGTGCTGCAATTTGGTCCGCCTCCCATCGGCAGATGGAGGAGTTTCCCATCGAGTATTTTGTACGGTTTTTTAAAAATCACGGGATGTTGTCCGTCAGCGACCGCCCCACATGGCGCGTGATCAAAGGGGGGTCGAGGTCTTATATTCCCCGTCTCACGGATAAATTTGCGGATCGTATTCATTTGAATACCCCGGTCGTTGCTGTGAAACGAACTGCAGGCGGTGCCGATGTGACGTTCTTAAAAAACGGAAATTCCGAAACAGCGCATTTCGATCAGGTGGTGTTTGCAAGCCATGCCGATCAGACGTTTCGCCTCATCAACGACCTGTCCGAAGCCGAAAGGCGTGTGCTTTCTCGGTTTTCTTATCAAGAAAATGAAACCCTGCTTCATACGGATACCTCCGTACTCCCTAAAAAGAAAATCGCTTGGGCTGCTTGGAATTATCTTGTGCCCAAAACCGCAAAAAACCGTGTTCCGGTCACGTACAACATGAACATGCTACAAGGCATAACGGCGCCAGAAACTTTTTGTGTGAGTTTAAATTTGGATGAAAAAATCGATTCAAAAAAAGTCCTGAAACGCTTGGTTTACCATCATCCGATATACACCCACGGTGCGGTACAGTCTCAGAGCGAGTGGTCTCAAATCAGCGGTGTAAACCGGTATCACTACTGTGGAGCGTATTGGGGGTTTGGGTTTCATGAGGATGGCGTGAAGAGTGGGTTGCGGGTCGCAGAGCAGATCCTGCGTAAGTCTTGAGAGGTAGGAAAGAAATGGCGGTCGGAGTGGATTTGGAACAGAAATCATGGATTACCGAAGGAGTGCTCCGACACGCCCGATCGGAACCTAAGGTTCATGATTTCTCTTATCCTGTTGTGATGGCCTATCTGGATTTGGATGCCGTTATGCTTGAGAAAATCCCCTTT
The DNA here is from genome assembly GCA_027482725.1 of Pseudomonadota bacterium. GTDB lineage: Bacteria > Bdellovibrionota > UBA1018 > UBA1018 > CAIMNF01 > JAIXVT01. The sequence continues at coordinate 2,101 of JAIXVT010000017.1, forward strand.
TTAGGCCCGATTCTCAGGTTTAAGAGGGATGATTATTTGGGCGCGGGTACCGACCAAGATTTACGGGATTCCGTGAAAAAATTGATTCGAGAAAAGCTCGGACAAGATTATGCCGGGAAGATATACATTCTCACTCAGCTTCGTTACTTTGGTTTTTGTTTTAATCCCGTTACATTTTACTATTGTTTTGATTCTCTTGGAAAAAATCTTCTCTACGTTTGCTGTGAAATCACAAACACGCCGTGGATGGAACGGAAAGCTTACGCGTTTACCTGCGGGACGGATACGCACTTAAAAAAAACGTATCGATTTGATTTTAAAAAAGACTTTCACGTATCTCCGTTTATGCCGATGAACTTGAAATACTCATGGTTTTTTTCTGTTCCTGATTTACCGGGAAAACTTAATGTTTACATGGAGGACTGGACAGAGGAGGTCCCTTCCCGGCGTATTTTTTTTGCAAGTCTTCAATTGCGCGGACGTCCTTGGAGTCGACTACAGCTTTGGGGTACGGTTGTACGATTTCCTTTAATGACCTTAAAAGCGCTTATTGCCATTTATTGGGAAGCTTTTATTTTGAAGCTCAAAAAAGTTCCTTTTTACAGTCATCCGGAGAAAAAATGAACGTCTTACAAAAGTCTATGTCCTTACCTAAAATGTCATGGATAAACCAAATTGCTCGGTCTGTGGTCCTAAAAAAATTTCAGGCCCTCCCGGTGGGGTGCATTGAGTTTACAGAAGATTATAACGGTCATCATCATCGAGTTACCATCGGACAAAAAGGATCTGGGGACTTTGTGGCGCGAATCACGGTCAAGAATCCCAACGTTTACCCGCGAGTTGCTTTTGGAGGAACAGTGGGTGCGGGAGAAGGGTATGCCGCTGGAGAGTGGGAAAGTGACGACCTGACTCAGGTGGTACGGGTATTTGTGCGGAACCGTGAGTTCATGGAAGCATTTGAATCCGGAACAGGTGCGCTATTGCAGCCATTTTTTAGGTTTTTTCACCTGCTGCATCGAAACTCTCTCAAGGGGGCTCGAAAAAACATCTCTGCTCACTATGATCTTGGAAACGATTTTTTTGAGCTGTTTTTAGATCCTACTTGGATGTATTCGTCGGCTTTTTTTAAAAGCCCAGAAGACTCCCTAGAGCGTGCCCAAGTGGAGAAACTGGATCGGATCTGTCGCAAATTGAAACTTTCCCCTTCGGATCATGTCTTAGAGATTGGGTCAGGTTGGGGTGGCTTTGCGCTCCATGCCGCAAAAAATTATGGATGTCGGATTACTACGGTGACGATTTCCGAAAAACAGTTTGAACGGGCGCAGTCAAAGATTAAAGAGGCGGGCCTTGATCATCTGATTACGATCCAGTTCCGAGATTATCGAAAAATTGAGGGAAAGTTCGACAAGCTCGTTTCTATAGAAATGATCGAGGCCGTAGGTTTGGATCTTTTGCCCACGTACTTTGAGTGTTGCAATAGGTTTCTGAATGAAGGTGGGGAGTTTTTACTCCAAGCCATC
>JAIXVT010000079.1 GCA_027482725.1 Pseudomonadota bacterium
TTACAACGATCATTTTGCATGTAAAAATGATAATATGATCATCAGAAATCTATCCGGAACGCTCTCCACCCAAAAATCTGCGCTCATTTTAGGACCAAGACAGGTGGGTAAATCCACGTTAATTCAAAGCTTAAAGCCGGATCTCACCCTAAATCTTGCGGATGAAGACACTTTTTTAGAAGTGACGTCAAACCCCGCCCACCTCAAAACCCTAATCGAGTCTCAGAATCCTCGCTCCGTGTTTATCGATGAGGTTCAACGATTCCCACGACTCCTCAATTCGGTTCAATCCCTAATTGACCACAACCCCAAAATTTTATTTTTCCTTACCGGGTCCAGCGCAAGAAAATTAAAACGAGGCAAGGCCAACCTACTACCCGGCAGAGTATTTACCTACCAACTCGGTCCGTTGGTCGCCTCTGAGCTCAACTATGAAATGAATCAGAACCATCTTTTAAAATTTGGCGCTCTTCCCGAGGCCTATCTCGGGAATTCTCCGATCACAGCAAAAAAACTCCTGAAAAGTTATAGCGGTACCTATCTTAAAGAGGAAATTCAAGCCGAGGCATTAGTCCGAAAAATTGATCAGTTTAGCCGTTTTTTGCAGGGAATGGTGCAAGTTGCAGGACATTTTGTGGACTTCACCAAGCTAGGCCATCACATCAAGGTACCGCGATTGAACATCCCTCGATTTTTTGAAATTTTAGAAGACTCGCTCATTGGTGAGCGGGTTTATCCCCACGCTGAGCTGTTGGAGGCTGCAGATCTGGTCAAACATCCTAAATTCTTTTTATTCGATACTGGAATCTACAATGCCCTCCAAAACAATTTCGAAATTTCTAACGATCGCATGGGCGTTTTATCCGAGCACCTTGTTTTCTCCCAAATAAGACACTCGGCGTGGGCTCGGGATATTCCTGTAGAATTCTCAACATTCAGGACAAGGGGGGAACTCGAAGTGGATTTGATCTTAAATTTAGACCAAAAATTTTTTGGAATCGAAATCAAGTCGAATGACCATTTATCCCTGCATGATGTAGAACCCCTCATTAAATTAAAAAACTATCTCCCTAAATCTGAAACCATGATCTTTCATCTCGGAACGAAAAAGCTCAAAATTAACGGGATTTGGTGCTTACCGTGGCAACAGGGATTGAAGGAATTAGGATTATGAACGTGGAATTCTCCGCTCCCACATTACTTTTAAGCGGTCCGTGAGTCAGTGCCACACAGCCTCTTGAAGTCTTCTCAGAAATCATCGACGAAGAACTGAACGCCAAGTAATCGGGTTTCTTATTCCAAAAGACAAAGCATCCAAAGCCATTGCGCGCTTTGGGGGCTTTTTTTATGCTAAAATCCTCTCATGGCGCAACTCCAACCGCAAAGCCCCCAACCCCCAATTTCTCTAACCCATCTCGGTGGCCGTTTACCCGTTCAGGATTCGCGCAAGGTCACACCGGGCGATACGTTTATCGCAATCACCGGGGAAATCACCGACGGCCATCAGTACATCGACGCCGCAATTCAAAAAGGGGCCGTGCGAGTTATAGCCGAGCCAGGAAAACTTCCTCAAAACTGGACAGCGCCACAAGGGGTGGAGTTTGTCGCCAACGCCGATTCGCTGAAAACCTATAGAGCCCTTGCGCATGAACACCGCAGTCGATTCAAAATTCCGGTCATCGCTGTGGTCGGTGCAGTGGGAAAAACAACGACCAAAGAATTGATCGCTGCACTTAGCCGCGGTCGATATGCTCACGTGCATAAGACCGAAGGATCGCAGAATGGATTTTTAGGAATACCGATGACTTTATTTGGGCTGAGCGCTGAAACCCAAGTTGCAGTGATTGAGATCGGAATTGATGACATTGGCGCGATGGTGGATCACATGCGTGTGGTCAATCCTACTCATGTGATCTGCACCTTGAATGGTCCAGAGCACCTGCACCAGCTCAAGACGGTGGACATCGCTGCAGAAGAAGAACTGAAAGCTTTTGATTTTGCGCGAGATAATGGGCGGTTCATTGCGGTGAACTTAAACGATTCCTATACTCGTGCCTGGTGGTCAATCCACCATGACCAGTTTCCAGCCTTACGTGCAGTCACTTACAGTAGCGAAGTCACCGACTACGCTACATACACGCGCTTTTATCCTGCATCTGATTCATCGCATGTTCAAACCCAGACCCTCCAGATCCATGGCCCAGGGCTAGATGTTGTGCTGACCTGCCCTTTGATGGGCGATCATCATGCGCAGAATTTGTTGGCTGCTGTTGCCGTTACCCATGCAGGCTTGGGTTTGTCCGCAGAAGAAATGGCCCGGGGACTGATCACCTACCAAGAGCAATTTGGTCGTAACGCGATCAAGACCCACGATGCAACAGGTGCAATTTTGATTCACGATTACTATAACGCCAACCCCACGTCGATGCGCGCAGGACTAGACCTGCTCCGCGGAGAGGCAAAAAAATCAGGGCGACCGGCCATTGCAGTTTTAGGCGATATGTTGGAACTGGGTGACGATGAAATCCACTACCACGAAGAACTCGCTGATGCCATTGACGGAATCCCTCACATTTACCTTTACGGGCCAAGGATGCGGGCGTTGGCGGCAAGACTTAAATCGGCGCTACACAGTGACGATTTAAAAAATATTGCAGATCATATCAAGAGACATCTCCCTCAAAAACCCGTCGTCCTCATCAAAGGGTCACGGGGAATGAGGCTAGAAACCCTCCTCCCCCTTTTGGATCAATAAGGGTAAAAGGCGGGTAAAGGTAATGACGTCTTCAAAAAAAATGACAACCTTGCGCTTGAAAGCGGATTTACCCGCTGATATTGACCGTGCAGCGCAATTTTTACGTTCGGGATACGTTGTGGCTCTACCCACTGAAACCGTATACGGTTTAGCGGGAAATATTTTCAATACTGATTCGATACAAAAAATTTTTACGGCAAAAGACCGTCCCCATTTTGATCCGCTGATCGTTCACGTTGCCGAGCCCCCGGGGGGACGTCCGTTTTCCGCTTCGGATATCGAGGCGTGGATCCATCAGGGACTGTTAAGCCCTGCGACAGCGCCACTGATTCCGGCCATCACCATTCTTGCCCAAAACTTTTGGCCAGGTCCACTGACATTAGTATTGCCTAAAGGCGCCCGCATTGATGACCTGATCACCGCAGGACAATCGACGGTTGCAGTGCGTTGCCCCAGGCACCCGGCGTTTCAATCGGTACTGACGGGTGCCGGAGTGCCCTTGGCCGCGCCCAGCGCCAACCGCTTTGGAAGAATAAGCCCGACCACCGCAGCACATGTGATCGACGAACTTGACGGGAAAATCAGTGCGGTACTCGATGGCGGGCCGTGCGCAGTCGGCGTTGAGTCGACGATCGTGAGCTTGGTTTTGGGGGAAACGGATGTCGAGCTGAGGTGTCTCCGCCCCGGACAAATTGGCGTGGGGGCGATGATGGCCGCGTTGAATGCGGCGGGGATTCTGGTGCGGGACGGTAGCCGAGGGGAGCGGCCGGGCTCCGTAACCGGCCCAGAACATTTGGGGTGGAATGGAAAAAACACCAAAGAAACCAATTACTTAGCCGGACCCAATCGGTTATCCCCCGACAAATCCGGACTAGATTCAAGGATTCCAACCGCTTACTCCGAGCCCACCAGAAATGTTCTGGACCAGTTATCGGTGGTCACCCCCGGACTACTGGACAGCCACTACGCGCCGACCAAACCCACGCTGTGGTGCGACGTGGCGCGCCACGGACAAGACCAAACGACGTTTAACAGAAATTGCGTAGAAAGATATCTGGCCGCAACCGAAATGAGCCTAAATCCTGCCTTGAACGGTAACGACCTCATGACCCGAGTGGGCGTCTTGGATTTACGCTGGGAAACAAGGCACACCGACGGCACCAAAGAATCCACGGAGACCTCGTCCCAACAACTGACTCACCACGCTCAAAATTTTTATGCTCGGTTGCGTGAACTGGATCAAACCCCCAACGTGCAATGGATCGTGATCGTGTTCCCTCACACTGCCGATCCCGATCAACCGGAACCCCCGATAAGCACAGCCCTGCGGGACCGCATCACCAAAGCCTGCGGGTCACGGGTTTGGTGATTGGGGTGCGCCCAAACACCCAGAGCAAAAATTAAAAAGGCGCCCCGAACGTTTCCGAAGCGCCTTAATCACATGTAATTTTCTTTAGTACTACTTTGCTGCGCCGGAACTGGAAGAATTTTCCTTGTTATCTCCGCCTAACCCGCGCTGTAGATTCTGGATTCCACCCATCAGACTCTTAGACGTGGAAACCCTTTCATATTCACTACATAAATTTCCAAGAACATAAGACAAAGATGGCCGATTCACAGGAGTGTTAAGCCCAAGAGCCATAACTTGCATTTGAGTATAGGCCGGATCTGATGATTTTTTTGCAAGTATTTCCTTATATTTATTTTCACGGTCGGCACAGGTGTCTTCGTCATTGTTGACGGCACTAATCTCCTCACAAAATTTTTGACTGTACACTTTCACGTCTTCCGTGCTTAAGTCCATTTTTGAAACAAGCGCGCCATTTTTTGAAAATTTGAGGGTATTTTTATACACCGCTACTTTTTGGCCTAAATGATTTTTTTCCTCTACCCATTCTTTTATTGTGACTGATCCAGTAGAGGGATCCGTAGTGATATCCACTCCGTGAAACTCTATACGTGTTTGTAACTTTCCGCCCCGCCCTTCGTCCACAACCTTCCTTACGGTTTTTGGATACCTCACGTATGTAGTGTTCCCATCCGATGCCTTTTTCAAAGAATGCTCTGAATATACCTTTATCTTCGTTATTTCATTTTGGACTATCACATCTCCGTTGTCGAATAGAGGTCTATACAGCTCCACAGTAGTTGTCGAGTATGCATTTAAACTAAAAATTGTTGATAACATAAAAATTTTCATTTTTTTCTCCTCCCTCCAAGTCTGAAGCGAAAAAAAAAAAAAAAATGAGCACTTTTTGCCGAGTTTTTCACCTTGTTGAGGGACATAAAAGCCCCCACCGTTTGTCTTAGCGTCGCCCTGTTAGTGCCTGTTCAACACTCATTCCCCGAATCGACAACAGGTACAGGAGGTACGGGCCAAGAAAGCTGAACCCACCGACTAATGCAAAAAATGCCAA
>JAIXVT010000231.1 GCA_027482725.1 Pseudomonadota bacterium
AGAAAGAAGGAAGGAAGGAATTGGTACAGCTCTCTTTTTGCCATTGAGGAATATAAAAAATCGAGACTCAGAAAACGGGAGAGATAACCCTGTTTGGGTTCGTAAGGTGTAAGGGGGCAGAATACGCCGGACCGTACTCCCAATTCTGCCTCAATATTGGGAGTATGGTCTATTTTAGGGGGCGCGGCGTTTTATTTGCTTACGCCGAGCGTGATATTTTCTCAATCTTTGCAGCAAGTCCAATCACTTGGTCTAAATGGACTTCGAACCGGCTACCCCAGACCAAATCCCGACCCGAAGCATCTATAGAAACCTTAGCCCATTCGACCGAGTTTTTTGGAAAGCAATAGACCGCCGAAAATGCTGATAGATCTGCGTGATATCTATATCCACCCGATGTTTCAATAACGACTTTAGGGTAATCCGTGGTCACTACATTTATAATTAGAGAAGAGGATGAATCCATGGAAGCTCCTTTCCGGTAAACGCAAGAGTCCAAGCGGATTGAAGATCAGCCTGACGCTCGCTAGCCCATTCTTGAATAAGTCGGTCTGCCCTAAGCCCCAAAGACCCTTCGATCGGCCGACCTCCCAAATCATAAACAGCTTCTTTACCGCTATATCTGGCATGAAAATGTGGAGATTGATGCTTTTGCACGTCAAACCAGTACATATACACAGAAATTCCAAAGAACTCAGAAATCTTTGGCACTAGTTTAGTATACACCGCATGCCACTAAAATATCTACCCCCCCCCCCTTTTACAGCGTCGTCTCCACTGCAAACGCAACCGCAAGCCGTGTGAAATGAATCATATGTGACGATTCGACCCATGAAGGCAAATCGCGCACCGTATGAATATCTTTATTAGACTGCTCAAAAGCGGACTCACTTGGAAAAACTGATGCAAAACCCGCGCGCGTCCAAGACGCGTGATCACTGCAAGCATAGCCACATTTGCTGTTGCGCCAGGGAATTCCCAAGTAAGTGTCCACGAGCATTCGGGTAAATTGAGTTAAACCCGGGTTCACAAAGTCCGTCATCAAAGTCATAACATTTCCGCTACCCGGAAAACCCGTCATGTCGAGCTGCATGACGGCGACCACTTGTTTACCCTCTTTTTTTGCTAAATTTGCCAAATCCTGAGAACCCAAAAGCCCCACTTCTTCGGCGGCGTATGCCATAAACTGTAACGTCCGCTTGGGGCGGAAACCGGTCTGTGCCAAAACACGAGTGGTTTCGATCAGCGCGGCAATTCCGGAGGCGTTATCGTCGGCTCCAGGGGCGTGCATATTATGAGACCCAAACCCCGTAGTGTTAATCGAATCCGCATGTCCCCCAATGACGACAACTTGGTTAGATTCGGCACCCTGGCCCGGAATAGTAACCACGACCGACGGTTGAGGCCAATTTTTGTGGGCGAAAAATTTAACCTCGATGTCGGTGCGGCCCTGAACCGCTTGCCTGAAACGTGATGCCACTTCATTTTGGGATTCGACCCCATGAGGGGATTTGTAGTACCGGTTGCGGAACTGCGATAGTCGCGCCACGTGGAGCGAGAGCTGCTGGGCACTCAGCTGGGCGATGATTGGCTTGACCGTGTTTTGATGCCGAGGGCCTTCGAACGCCAGACGCAGGGCAAAAAATTGACTTTCCGCAACGGGGGTTTGGTCCGTGTTCTGAAAATCCGTGATATCCATGAACCCGCCACAACGACCTTCGGCGTGAGCGGCAAAGCTGTGGGTTTCAAGTGCCTGAGTGAGTGTCATCCATTCCGGTTGGCCATGGCCACGGTCCATCAGGCGAAGGGGCTCAGGTGTAGCTAAAGCGCGGGCAGTGAGCAAACTTGCCCCTAAAACTAGCCCGGCGCCGATGGTCATTGATATTTTTGTCAATGGATTAAGTTTCATGACACCACGGTATCACGGGAAACAAAGACAAGGGCTGGCTATTTGAGTTTGGCGGCTCTTTTACGGGCTTTTTTTTTGGTCTCGATCGGGATTTTTTTTACGTACTCGTTGATGGTCAGGCAGCCGTAAATTTTTTTGATCAGCATGCGGTTGACTTGAAGAGCCAGTTCGTCACGCACATAGGGCTCCCAATTTTTGGGGACGACAAGCCCTTTGGAGCGAATCCGCGCGAGGTAATCATCGACGACAGCGAACACGAACGCGTGGCGATCTTCGTGCGGGTCACCGTGATTCAAAAGGTGATCCTCGAATAAAATGTAAAGCGGGGCATCGGTTCCAATGCCGTCCATCGCAGTGAAGTCGAATTGCTGGTCGGGCTTAAGTGCGGGCTTCATTCCTACTGATGTATCGGCGGGATGGGGCGGGAGCGTGAGGGGAAAGTTGGGGGGCCCTAAACGGCCCCTTACCCTGTACCCAGAAGATCAGGTCTTATTTGTAACACTATGATTTTATTACCGTATTTCGAGCACCCAAACTTACCGGAGCTTCTCCCCAAACCAGATGGACCCAAGACAAATAGAACTATCTGGAATCATTTAGCTTTTATGGAGACACAGGCTTTTCGGGAACAGGGTAAGGGGCCGTTTATCGGGGACAATCCTGCCCAGCCCAAAGGCATCAACTCCGAGAGCGGGTAGCGTTCCCCCTGCCCGCGCCGTATTCTACAATTCATGGCAAGACGCGGAGCACAGTCGCAGGACCATTGGAGATGAATCAATCTCTCAAGTCGTCGATCGAATCGGCGCGCCGGATTTTGTTATCAACCCACCAGCTGCCGGACGGCGATGGGCTGGGTGCGGTCACCGCATTATTCCACGCGCTCAAACGGGCCCGCAAATCCGTCCATGTTTTAAATCCCGATCCCGTACCGGCGCGATACTTGTTCTTAGACCCGGAGCAAAAGTTTTTACGTAGCGGCGGCGACGAACCCCCAACCGCGCCCTGGAAAGAATGCGACCTTTGGATCATTGTAGACACCAACGACCCGCGGCGCCTGGGCCGTTTATGGAATGAATGGGCCATTCGCGCGCGCCAAATCGTTTTTTTAGACCATCACCCCGACCTATTGTCCCGAGAATTTGCGGCGCTCCCCCCTCATGCGTCCATCGTATCGGATACATCGGCCAGTTCGATCGGCGAATTGGTTTATGAACTGATCCACCATCTCGGCCTCATGCCCATCCAAAAATCGGTAGCGCTCGGTTTGTATGTATCGGTGATGACAGACACCAATAGTTTTAGATCAGCAAAGACCACGGCGCTCGCACATCAAATTGCGGCAGAATGTATTGAGCTTGGAGTAAACCCGGAAGCAGTGACCCAGGCGATTTATTCCTCCAAAGAGCTGGGGCATGTCCAGCTTTTGGGCGAATTGTTGGCGGCCACCCGGACAACGGCATCAGGTCGGGTGGCATGGATGGAATTGCGCTTGGACCACCGGCGCAAGTACCGCGCTGCTGCGGACGATACGTTGTCGTTTTTGAATTTGTTACTTCTGCTTAAAGATGCCGAGATCGTGTGCTTGTTCCGCCAAGAAGACGGTGGCCAGAGCACACGGGTGTCGATGAAATCCAAAGGACGCCTTAAGGTGAATACGGTGGCCATGGAATTGGGCGGTGGAGGACATGATTTTGCGGCAGGGGTGGAGCTCATTGCGCCGTTTGATACGGTGGTGGAAACAGTGGTGCGGCGGTTGGAGGGGCTGTAACCGGCCCCTCTGGGTGTGCTCGAAACACCGAAATCAGCTATAAGCATTTGAAATTAATGAATTTTTTGGATTCAAGCACCACACCCACTACTCACACCTCACCCCTGGGAAAGGAATCTCCATAAAATTCAAAGCGTTGATACGAGTTTACTTAAAACCAAGCGCACGGGACGGGACCGGTTAAAAGTGCTATCCTCTCCCCATCGTGAATTTATGGATTGTGTTGGGAATAGATGTTATCGCTGGGGCCTTGATTGTGGCCTGGATCATCCGTCGCCAACTCCACAGTCGCGATTTACAAGCCCTCAAGACCCAGAAAGCAGCCCGCCCCCGGTTTGATGCTGACCGTTTGGTCATGGTCATGAGCCATGAACTCCGAACTCCGCTCACGTCGATCATCGGCGCAGGGGAGGCACTCAAAGAATCCGTACTCGATCCCAAGCAGTTTTCCTACGTCGAGTCGTCGCTCAACGCCGCACGAATGATGAAAGTACTTGTCGACGAAATACTGGACTACGGACGCATTCAACAAAACGGTATTCCGATAGAACAAAAATCTTTTTCTCTTGAACATCTGCTCCGGGAAGTAGAAAGCGTTTTCGGCCATCGCGCGGAAACCAAGGGACTTGTCCTAAAAACGCTGGCAACAACCGACGGTATATTTTTAGGCGACGAACTCCGCATCAAACAAATTTTATTCAACCTCATCAGCAACGCAATTAAGTTCACCCACGTCGGATCTATAGAGCTATCGGTGTTTGAGCGCACAAAGTCTTTGACGGGCGAATCGGTATTGGAGTTCCATGTGCGCGATACCGGAATCGGAATTTCCCCAGAAGACCAGAAGCGATTGTTTGCACCCTTCACCCAAGCCAACGAATCTATTGAGCGACGATTTGGCGGCACAGGACTGGGCCTCTATATTTCCCGTTATTTGGCGCAAAAAATGGGTGGAGATTTAGTCATCGAGAGCCGCCTAGGAGATGGGGTGCTGGCAAAATTACATGTCGTTCTTGCGCGTGACAGCCGAAGTCGCGTGCGCGCACCGACCACACAAACTGGAGGACAATGCATCCTTTATGTAGACGATTCGACCGACCTGCACGAAATCATGGCGCTTTATTTACGCGATACGGGAGCCACGGTCGTAGGGGAATCCCGGGCGGGAATGGCACTCAAGCGGTTAGCCGAAACCCGCTTTGACCTAGTGTTGTGCGACTTGGGTTTAGGCGACATGGATGGGTTTAGCTTTATCGAGGCAGCAAAAACAATCGCGCCCACTACTCCGTTGATCGTTGTCTCTGGTCATACCGATCCATCATGGATTGCTCGCGCAAAAAACTTAGGTGCGGTCGAATACGTTTTGAAGCCGTTTTCACGTAAAGGAATCGTACGCTCAGTTTCGCAGGCCATGTCCTCTAAAACTTCATAAACTCTTGGGCACGAATATCGAGCACGCTTGACGGTAATTCCCATTCTTTCATCCATTGTGACCACGTTTGCAAGAACGGCTGTTCACTTTCACGATGCCCAAGCTCCATCACCGCAATTCCTGCACGTGCAAGCTCAAGCGCGGCGTGGTAGCCCACTTCTCCGGTGATAAAAACATCAACCCCATGATCAATTGCACTACTTACAAACGATGTTCCTTTTCCCGGCGAATATGCCACCGTAGAAATCCTTGCTGGGAGATTACCGTTAACAATCGCATGATGAACCTTAAAATACTTAGCCACTCGAGACAAAAACTGAGTTCGTGAAAGTGGAGACTTACCCGCCAGTCTCCCCACAAATCCATAACCAAAACCCCACAAAAATGAACCTTTTTGGGGTGCGCGGTCTAAAGAAAAAATGTCATACGCAACTTCTTCGTAGGGGTGCGCTGCCTTGAGCGCCGCAACGACAAACCGTTCCATCGCGCCCAAGAATACCGTTTCAAACCGTTGCTCTCGAACAAACTCGCGCTGTCCAACTTTTCCTAAAAACGGACTTGCGCCATGAAGCGCTCGGAACGAGCCTTCACCTTCCAAAACAAATCCGCATTCATCGTAGTTCCCCACTTGTCCGCAACCGATTTCAAAAAGTGTGGCCCTTACTTGATCCAAATGCGTTGTAGGGACATAAGTCACTAATTTTTTAAACACCCCCTGAGTAGGTTCGCTGGTATCCCACAAGCGGGAGCGCGGTTCAAAACCTAAGTGTTGTGCTAGGTGAGCCATGCCATCAATCGCGCAACGATCAAAGTTAGTATGTGCGACATAGACCGCTATTTTTTCATCTCTCGCGCGCAAAACCAGCTCAGTTAAACTACCTTCTTTTACATCTGCGAACTGCGTAATGCCTTTGTTTTTGGGGAATAGTGGAGGATGGTGAATCACGATCAAGTTCTTTTTCTCTTGTTTCGCGCGAGCCAAGACCTGACCTGACAAATCTGTTGCAATCACCGCTCCGGTAATTTTTTGTTTTCTTGAACCAGTCAGTAATCCTACGGGATCCCATTTTTCGGCGGTAAATGGGGGAATTCTTGATTCAACTAAATCTATCCAATCTTGCAAGTTCATGATTTATTCAATCTACCGAAACGACCTAAGACTTCATAGACTAAAGCCATGATTCAATATCCAATGGATTTTCGTGTGTCATCTCAAGGCCCCGCCGGGGTTCAAACGCAATGGACGTCGGTGTCTGATGGTGGACAACTGACCTGTGCCATACCCCCCGAGTTCAAGGGCCCGGGCGGAGGATTTTCTCCTGAAGACTTTTACGCCTATGCTCTAGCGAATTGTTTTATAGCAACGTTTAAGGTGATTGCCGAAGGCTCGAAACTGTCCTACGCAAACATCAAAGCGAATGGTGTACTCACCGTCGATCGAGACGAAAAAGGTCGGCCTTGCATGGCGAAATTTCATTTGCGTGTCGAGTTATCGGGCGTTGCAGACGCAGAGCGCGCAACGCGAATTCTGGATAAGACTTCACAATCCTGTATCGTGTTGAATTCGGTGAACACGGTGAAAACGTTTGAGTGGGCAATGAAATAGGCCACTGCCTTTAGGAGCTAGGCGGATTTTGAGTGGCCGCTTTAGCCTTGCTTTTGACTTTAGTTTTGGGTTTTGAAGGCGCCTCCGTACCCAACCCGATGTCCAGGGTAGTCACGACGTTTAGGCTTTTAAGTCCCTCGATGTGAGTGATGATTTTTTTTAATTCGGCAGGTCCGATTTTTGCTTTGTCCCTAGCGTTCCAAGTTTTATTTAAAAAATCTTCGGGAAGATAAACACACCCCGCCCCCGTGCGGACAAGATGGTCTCGAGATACACCGATACATTTTTCTCCGTCTCGTTTTGCAATGGCCTGGGGAATCCCAGTCTGAGCGAGAACTGCAATATGATACCGGAAAGCATCATCAAGCTCGATTCTATATTTTTGAAGATTTTCTTCCACCTTTGCGAACATATACTCATTAAAAAAGCCGAAGCTACCTCGATCATAATAAAGTTCATAAGTCTTTTGAGACTTATTTCGAGGCTTAGCAAGTTCATAGCTCAAATTTAATGCATGCCTGTGCCTCAAAAATAAGAGCGGAAAAAGATAATTTTTCGCGGTGTTATTTTCATATTTAACACTTTCAGTAATGCTTCGGAGAGCATCATCTTCTTCGGCTGTAAGAGCTTGGAATCCCGTCGATTCTTGATCGATTTTTTTTATGTATTTTAAGAGAAACGCGCTCTGATCGCTGGACGTGCCCTGGTGCGGAAATTTAGAGTAATCCTCCCTTA
>JAIXVT010000003.1 GCA_027482725.1 Pseudomonadota bacterium
CTCCCTGTGGTGGATCATGTCACAGGTCCCGGAGACCTCTATCGCGGCTCCTTTAAGTTGGTCAACGCTGAAGCTTGCTTTAGACCTGGGATTTTGTGAGGGAAAAAATGCAACCTCCCGGTCTAGCGTAAGTATGACTTTATCGCTTTGCTTATAGCCCGGATTGTAAGGGCCGGGTGAAAATGCACCTTCCCATGTGGATACTAAGGGCTTATTCAGTTGGTGGGTATTGACGGGAATAACCCACGGAGTTTCAAGCCGATAAGTTAAGTTTTGGGTTTTTCCTTTGCCATTTAAGATGGGGTGGGTGATTTCAATACTTCGAGCGCCGAGTTTAACCCAACTCCGACCCAAATCACGAAAAGACACATGAGGGTCTTTTGCTCCTGTTGTAATACTACCGTTCGCGACGGTAAGCCGATAAGCTTCGTAAAGGTGGGCGTCGGTCGCACTTGGCGTAAATTTGTGAATGGAAATCCACTCAAAAAGTTCTTGAAGATAACCATTTTCTTTCCCTGGGGAAAAGAATTTTTTTCTGAAGTTGGGCTCACGGTGGGGGTTTAAGTATTCGACGGCAATGCCATAAAAAGCGTTAGGTTCGTTAGCAACGGGTCTGGTGAAGAATCCGGTGACCCGTTTTTCTTCGTCGTATTTTACCGATCCAATGTACCTGGCCCGAATTGGGGTGCTGGGTTTTTCGGTGGGTTCAGTATTTTCTCGGGAATAAACGGCTGGATTCGCAAAGATCATTGGGACAAGATAAAACCACATCAACTTTCGAACACACATCAGGAGACTCCTTGTCGGTTTACGAAGTGATACTGCTTTAACCTTTACAGCCGGTTTTGGCTGAATTAACTCAATTGTCATCATTCAAGCAATAAGAATATGTAAATATGAATTGTTTAAATTATTTCAGTTGATCGCCTTTTGTTGAGGTGGAGCGCCGTTTTTTTTGGAATTAGGCTTGTTGTTTAAAGTTTTATTGTTTTACACTCACGCCATGAAATTACGGGTATTTTTGGGATTTTGCATCGCTTTGGGTTGGTCGGCTTCGTCGGTGGCGCAGTGGGAAATGCGGGATCTCGACATTGATCTCGAACCCAATGGAGATAAAAAGACACCCTATTTGATCCAAGGAAAAACAGCTCTTACTCCAAGTGACTTGAAAGTCCAAGTCAAGTTGATTGCAGAGCGGGAGTCTCCAGTAGTTCAAGACGGAATAATATTGGAAAAAATTCCTGTTCAGGGGACAGGTGTTTTTTTGAATGATCGTTATGGCTTGATCACGTATGGCGCGCAAGGGAGCGAGGTGCGTGGAGCGATAGAAGTGATTGAATTTCGGAACAATCAGATTCGTTCTCTGGCCCTGAAACTTGAATCCCAAGCCGAATACTTTGATGGTTTCATTTCGGGAAAAATGGTTGTTGTGACGGGAAATGCTCGCACCGCGAAAGACGAACCAGCTCGAGCTACGTGTAGGGGGTATGAGTTGAGATCGGGGCGGCTCGTAGAGCGTTTTTCTGTAGACTTGGATCCATTTACGGGGGTTCGCATTGTGCCCATGGATCGGGGACGATCATTTGTAGTTGTGTCGGGTGATCAAGGAGCTTTTGAGCATCGTGATACTCGGACAGGGAAAATCATCTCCGATTCAACTCTTATTCCTCAGGGGAAGTTAAGTCGGATCGGTGATACTTCATTTCAAGATGGCTTGGACATAAGATGGTCGCCTCTTTTGGGTTCTCCTGTTTTTTTAACGGGAAACAGTTCATCGCGACAGTTCATTTATCTCAAGACTGATTCGGCTCAGGACGAACAGAAAAAAATTATTCCTCATACTTTAGCTCAATGGCCGGGAAGGGGCGATGCCCCACAAAGATTTTTGATTATTCCTCCTCAAGACTCGTCAGAAGGCTTGGTCCTGGAGCGTTTTTTTACTAATGCGATGTCGGGGCAGCTTAGGTCCTATGAGCTTAGGCTAAAAAATGTCCTCGGTTCCGAGGCTGTGAGTCAGAGTTTTACTTTGAAAGGTTCTGCAAACCTTCCCGGGGTGGGGAATGGCTTAGCATCACTTGGGCCATTTCTGTTGCTTGCTCAGGGCGATGCCGGACTTCATGTGGCTGACGTAGAGAGTCTGTCTGTTTTAGGAAGATTTCCATTTTTAGAGGGGGAATCATCCAATCAGGTGACCTCGGGCATATGGGATAAAAAACCCGTTGTTCTTGCCAGCGCAGGTGTTGGCGGTATGAAGCTTTACGCGCTTCAAGCGGATATGGAACTGAATATCGGAAGTGGTCGAACCTTAAACTCTCGATCTGCACTCTGGGTTCGCGTACCCGAGACCCTGACGGTACGGTTTTCTTTATCACCCGAGGGAGAGTCCCCAAGAGAGATATCCCTTCAGTACAATGCCAATAAAAGTAAGTCTAAGTTCTCTTGCGTTTACAAAAAACAATCTGAGAACTTGGCGTCAATCGATGCTCTCCCATCTGCTCAGGATGGTTATGAGTTAGTATCTTGTAAGGGATTAGGCTTAAAACGATCTTTTAGATGGAGAACATTAGAAATTGTGGTCGGATCGCCGGGCGCTACCGTAGACAATGCCACGGTAAGGTTTCCCATCGATATTGAGAAAATGCCTCGCTATTAGGAGCGCTTATCCGAGTGGGATGAAATTTCAGATCTGAGCTCGAAAAGTTTTTTCTGAAACGATTCAGCCAATAGAGCGCGGATTTCGTCTGGAGTCTTAAGGCGAGCTGTCATCCCTAAAGCAGAAAAGGAATCGTTCCACGCCAAAACGTCGGGGTTTTTTAGGGCTAAGTTTTGGAGCTGTTGATAAACTTCTTGTCGGGATTTTGATGTGTCCTTCAATTCTTCATGAAGAAGCCAAGAGGATTGTGCCTCGGGGTGGAGTTCAAGCGCTTTTTCAATGATGTGATTGCGCACCTGCAATTGAGATATCAGGGATTGGGTTCGATTCAGGCCATAGACCAAAAGTCCAAAGTGATCTGGGATTAAAAGTCGCTCGACGCTGGAGTGAGAGATATCACGTTCATGCCAAAGGACCGTGCTTTCTAGAATTGGCGTAACATGAGACCTCAGGACACGGGCAATCCCAGTAAGGTTTTCGGCAGAGATGGGGTTTTTTTTGTGAGGCATTATCGAAGACCCCTTTTGAGTATCGCTAAAGCTTTCGTGAACCTCATCCAGCCCCGAGTGGTGGAGAAGACGAATTTCCGTAGCCAAGCGCTCAATAGCGCATCCGATCAGCGCGCCCTCAGTGATGAGTGAAGCTAAATGATCACGAGGAACAACTTGGGTCGAAACACGTGACGGGCGAATTCCTAGTCGGGACAGGGCACCGATCTCGATGTGTTGAGGAATAGTCGAATGACTTCCAATTGCTCCCGAGAGTTTCCCGCAAATCTCCGTGTTTTTGAGCTGCTTTACGCGCTGGTAGCGTCTTAGAAATTCATCGGCGTGAGATAAAAATTTCTGCCCAAAAATCATGGGTTCGGCAATTCTTCCGTGAGATCGCCCTAAGCCGAGGAGGGTTTGATTTCTTTCGGCCGCATCAAGTAATGACGTGGCACAGGCGTGGAGTGCTATTAGGACATGATCTAAGGCTTGGGTAAGGGTGAGTGCGAGAGCGGTATCAATAATGTCCGAAGATGTTACTCCAAAGTGAAAATATTTCGCGACTTCCGGATGGATTTGCTCTTCAACATGAGCGCAAAAGGCCAAAACATCGTGACGGGTTTTTTGCTCAATTTCCTCAATGCGCGACACGCGGATTTGTACTTTTTTTAATTGCTCGACCAGCGCAGGGGGCGCAACGCCATGAACCACCCATTCTTCAGCAAGTGCAATTTCTACCTTTAAGTAGGTGTCGAATTTGTTTGTATCGGAAAATAGAGCTTCGATTTGTGGCACCGAATAACGTGGAATCATGCTCTGAGTCTAACAAAACTGGGCTGAGAAATAAAAAAAGGGTCCCGACATCGTCGGAACCCTTTAGAAAAATTATGGTGTAAAAAGATTATCGGCGTCCGCCGAAACCTCCGCGTCCACCGCCACCGAAGTCACGGTTTCCACCGCGTCCGCCACCGCCGCCGCCGCCAGGTCCACGAGGACCACGACCGCCGCCGAAATCACCGCGGGGAGGGCGAGCTTCCATAGGGCGAGCTTCGTTTACAGAAATTGCGCGTCCTTCGATTTGAGCTCCGTTTAATTTTTCGATTGCAGTAACAGCTTCTGGATCATTAGCCATTTCTACGAATCCGAAACCTTTGCTTCGGCCAGACATACGGTCAACGATAATTTTTACGCTATCTACAGTTCCGTATTGAGCGAAAGCATCACCAAGATCTTGCTCAGTGATTGAGAATGGAAGGTTTCCGACAAATAGTTTTTTTCCCATGAATAAAGTCTCCTTTGACTTCGGGTGCCGCTAACAGAGACAAGGCACCATGCCAGAGACTCTAAAGACGACGAACTCTTCCATTAAATGCCGGATATTCATGAAAAGAAAGCTTTTTCGGTAAAAAACCTAAAATAAATAAAATTTGTTTAAAAATGACGCCTCAGGTCGTTTTTAAATGGTATCTGACCGATGTGACAACGATTTTAGGTTTTCCAATCAGGGCTGCTTTAAGGAAAAATGCGGTCTGATTGTGTAAAAACTGGTGGTACCACTTGGCCGTTACAAACTCGGGGACCAGAATCGTAATGTAATCCCCCGGATTTTGTCGACGGACTTGGTCAATATAGTCCAATAAAGGCAAAAGCACCGATCGATAGGGTGATGGCAAAATGGTGAGGGGGATATCACTGGCCACCGTGTTCCAGGTGGATTTTACGCGATCCGACGCAGCGGGGTCGGTCTCTACCATGCAAACTTGAATTTGACTGGAGATTGTATTGCCATACTGAATGGCGTGGATCACGCCCACATGAATTCCGGAAATGGGGATAATCACCCGGTTAGATACTTTGGAATGAACCAAAGAATACGATGGCGAAACGGCGCCGAGTTCTTTAGAGAAATCAAGATAATGACGATGGACTCGTGAGAAAGTAAAAACAAGACTGGGAATCAAAAAAACCACGATCCACGCACCGTGGCTGAATTTTGAGTACGTGATCACTAAAAGAACAGCAGTTGTTGCGATTGCTCCCGTAAAATTTAGAGCAAGAGCGCTTTTCCACCCGGACTCCTTTTTCCTCAGGTGATGAACGACCATTCCCGCTTGGGACAAGCTAAACGAGAGAAAAACCCCGACCGCGTAGAGAGGAATAAGGGCATGGGGCTCGCCTTGAAATATGAAGATGAGGAAAGCAGCGGCGAGGGATAACCCGAAAATACTATTTGAAAAAACGAGTTTGTCCCCGATGGAGGCAAGTTGCCGAGGAGCATATCGATCTCGAGCCAAAAGACTAGCCAGCGCTGGAAATCCCGCATAGGCCGTGTTCGCAGCTAAAAAAAGAATCATGGCAACACAAGCCTGTACGATATAAAAAGCTGGACCATCACCAAAAACTCCCGACGCAAGTTGAGCAATGATGGTTTTATCGGGGAGGGGCTGAAGTACGTATTGGTTTGCTAAATACGTTGTTCCGAAAAACAAAAAACCCAAGATGATCACCATTGCAGACATCGTTGTCTTTGCGTTTTTGGTCTTGGGTTCGCGGAACAGCGGAATTCCGTTAGTAATCGCCTCAATTCCTGTCATTGCTGAGCAGCCTGAGGCAAAAGCTTTAAATATCAAAACCAATCCAATTTCTGGAAGGTAGGTTGGCGTTGGTAAACTTACTCCTTCCCCGGAATGAATTTTCCATGCGCCAGATAAAAGCATCGCGGCCATGCTAAAAATAAAAAAGTAGGTAGGGTAGGCAAAGAACGTTGCTTGCTCGCTTATTCCACGAAGACTCATCAGGGTTAATCCTAGAATTACAATCAAGCTGATCAAAACAACGTAGTTTTGAAGGGAGGGAAATGCGGAGGCTAAGTTCGCAGTCCCCGCAGCGACAGAAACCGCAAGCGTTAAAATGTAATCAATCATCAGTGCGGCGCCGGCAACCAAGCCCGCATGAGATCCTAGATTTTCCTTGGCGACCGTGTACGCTCCACCGCCATTGGGATAGGCATCAATCGTCATTCGGTAAGAAAGGGTCACCACCAACATCAAGGCCAGAATCACTAGGGCAATGGGAATGCTCCATACCATTGCGCTCGATCCCGCAACAACTAAAGCGATTAAGATTTCCTCAGTGGCATAAGCAACGGAAGATAGCGCATCAGAAGATAGGACAGCGAGCGCCTTCCATTTGGGAAGAAGTTCGTGATGCTGTTCGTCTAGACGGAGCGGTTTCCCAATGAAAAAACGCTTAAGCTTGAGCAGGGGATGCATAAAGTTGTCCTTTAAATTTCAATTTACTTGAATTCAAAGGATTGAGCAAAAGCATCCGGCCAGCTTAGGCTCTCAACTCTGTCCGTTGCCAAATGCGCTTTGGGGTCAAAAAAAATCGATTTACCCGATCTATCATTTCATCTTGGGATTGTGAGCGTTGGAACTCGCCATGCAGGACCTCGCCAAATTCAATCCAAGGTTTGGCGTAAACTATAAAAAATTTGAGTTTTCGGAACGCTGCCGCCGTTTCGTACCAAGCAAAACAGTTTTGTATGATCTGGATAAGGTGCCGATGCACTATTGCCGATTGATCTTCTGGCGGAGGCTCTTGAGATCCCAAACCATCATAATTAAGCAGCCAAGGCTTCATCAAGAGCGCTCTTCCGATCATGACTCGAGAGCAACGCGTCTCATTCAGCATGCGCTCAATGTCCTCCAGGCACTGTACATCTCCATTGCCGATAATGGGCCTTTTGATCTGATCCACCGCTTTTAGAATAAGATTCCAGTTTGCGTTTCCTCTTCTTTTTTGTTCTGCGGTACGGGGATGCAGCGTTACCCAAGAGGCGCCCGCATTAAAAACCCCCTCAATGAAGGGCAGTAAGTTTTCCTGATCTTTATCGAATCCCGCGCGTAACTTAACAGAAACGGGGACTTTGGCCGATTGGACCGCGTAACGAGTCACCTGTTGTGCGTATTGAGGGTCACCCATAAGGGCTACACCATAATTGTGTTTTAATGCTTTAGATACGGGGCAACCCATGTTGATATCAATCGCGATGCAGCCAAAAGACTCCAGGTGCTGAATTGATTCGCGAATGGGCCCTTCTTCGTTTCCTAGTAACTGTGGCCCGATTCCAAGACCAATATCCTTAAAGCACAACTCTGGATTTTGATTTTCTTTTTGAGCGGGAACACGCCTTGAGTTCAGCATTTCAGACGGCCAAAGTGTTCTGCGTCCTGGGGGTAAAAACGAACCTAAACTTGCGCGAACAGCTGCGTGGGATAATCCCACCATCGGCGCAAACAAAACAGAATTCGGACAAACTTGGTCTAAAGCGTGCACAGGTATGATGACCTAGTGCTTGTCGCCGTTGAGTGGATTTAACAGGAAAACAAGAAGTTTGGAGCCTTTCTCCGGCCGGAGCGTTAAGTTTTGATTTTGATCGTTTTTTTCCCACCGCGCACCATCACCGCTTTTGAGTGGGGTGTCGCCGATGCTACACGATCCTTCCATGACTTGCACCCATGCTAAGGCGTGCCGATTCGTGGGGAGTGTCCAAGCTTGATTCTCAGAATGAGGATTCCATACCCAGATCTCTGCGTCTTGATGAATGCGGATGGCTTCCGATTCGCCCGAAGGATTACATACGACAGTCGGCAATCCTGTTGAAAATGCCGCGGAGAAATCTTTTTGCTCATATCCCGGGCGCAAGTTTTTTTGGTCCGGGAAAATCCAAAGTTGATAGAGGTGGGTGCGTTGATCTTTCAGCGCATTATACTCACTGTGTTGGATCCCTGTCCCCGCAGACATTTTTTGCACTTCGCCGGGTTTAATCAGGCCATGTCCACCAGTAGAGTCTCGGTGCTCGAGCATACCCTCTAGGACAATTGTGATAATTTCCATGTCACGGTGGCCGTGGGTGGGGAAGCCTTGCCCCCCTTGAATGTAATCTTCGTTAATGACCCGAAGAGGCCCAACTCTCACGTGATCTGGATCTTGGTAGTCTCCAAAAGAAAAGGTATGAGCGGACTGGAGCCAGCCGTGGTCAAAGTGACCGCGATCTTCGGATTTTCGAATCTGAATCATAGGGGTTATCCTCACCTTTACGATGAGACTCATTTTAGCAACGTCAAGCGACCTGCCCTTAATTGTTCGTTTCCAACTTCAAATGGCTCTGGAAACTGAACAACTTCAGTTGGATGCAAACACCGTGCACCAGGGAGTGATGAAGATACTCGATCACCCCGACTTGGGGTATTACCAAATGATTCAAATTGATTCAGAAGAGGGTTGGAAAACGGTCGGATGTTTTTTGATTCAGTGGGAATGGTCGGACTGGCGTGCTCGGCGTTGTGCTTGGTTGCATTCGGTTTATGTTTTGCCCGAATACCGAAAGCAGGGACTGTTTTCTCGAGCCTTAACCCAGCTCCAAGAAGAGCTAGGGTCAAATCCCCAGGTTTTTGGGATCCGGCTTTTTGTTGAACAGTCCAATCAGAGCGCAATTTCGGTCTATGAACGCGGTGGTTTTACCCGAGATCACTACTTTTTATACGAATGGCAAAAATAAACATTGACGATTGAAAAAGTTTGTCCCATAAATCAACTTAATTTGTTGATCATCAGTCGGGAGGGATAATGAAACAATCGAGCACATTGAAGTATGGAGTGAAATCTAGAGCAAGGGCTTTGGTTCAAGACCCAGCTCAATTCGTACGCAAACAAATTTTGTTTTCTAGAGTGTTATGGGGCGTTTTGTGTTTATTTGCGGTCGACTCGGAATCGCGGGCACAGCTTCTGCCTGTTTCCTCTACAAGCTCGGTGACCTGTGACGTGACCCAGGTCGTTTCCGAACCCGATCCTCGGTTTCAAGAGGTGTTTAAGGAGGATGTGGACTATAAGGTTTACCCGTGTCGGGTGGGGACAAAGAGGGCCCAAATGGCGGGAATCGGTGTGGGATTTAAAAACAGGGGGGGAGGAATTTTTCGGTTAGACTGCCTCAGTGAAAAATTCCCGTATGGAGGATTCTCCTACTCCGGTCAGCAGATCGGGTATGAAACTTCTCGCAGAGCTGTTACCAAGTACTTTTTTTCAGAAACATCCAAATCACGTTGCTCCACTGAGGATCAGCTTCAAGCTAATGCTCATTCGGTACTCGTTATTCTTCCGACTCCCTAAGATCGAGCCAACAACAACCAGGCTGTAAGTTTAACTTCAAAAAGTTGGGGAGGACTAATGAGTTGGATGTGATGGGTGACCTCGGCAATGCCTGCCCCGCCCATGATCTTGGCTTTCGCCTGAATTTGCCGCAAACATTTTGAGTAGAATGCTGTCCACTCCGGGGATTCTTCGAAGTCAAGAACCGGAAACGAAACAACATGGACAGTAGAGATCATTTCGACCGCAAGCAGTCCCGCTCTTTGCCCCTGCTCAAGCGTAGGGTAGACCTCAACATGGGATTTCTCTTCAATAGGACTCAAAGAGGATTCCTGAAAAAGGTCCGTTTCAGAGGCATTTTGTGCGTTTTCCACGGGATCGGACTCTTCTGCCCAGGCAGGAGCCCATTTAAAATTGAGGGGAGCATCCCTGAGGTCTTGGGCAAGTTTTATCGCTTCGAATTCTGTTAATCGGGGAATAAATACTTGGTTTGATTCGATTTGGAGGTCCAAGAGATCCGAGGAGAGTGGGCCTTGTTGAGAGGATAAAAACTTTAGGAGGAGTTCACGATGTCGAGCCTCAAATTTTCCAGAAATCCATAACTTCATCTCTACCGGAGTGTGGATCTCATCGGAGGGAGAGTCGTGTCCGCTCGCAAGAAACGGGGGATCGCTTTCTACAATATCTGTTAGGCGTTGATCGATCGGATCTGATAGCTCTGCGGGAAAACCAAAGTCTTCGTCTTTTTTTTCGCTCCCGTTGGTAATTCCAAGATCAGCTGTCGCGGGTAAGGCCTGAGGAGGGGAGACCTCCGGGGTAAGTTCCAATTCAAATATTCCCGTGAGGTCTTTTTTTTCGGTTTCTTTCGTCAACTTAATCTCCGTCTATGCCCCATGGCATCGCTTATACTTTTTTCCGCTGCCGCACGGGCATGGGTCATTCCGCCCTAATTGTAGTCCCGAATAAGGAGATGCAATCGAGTCGGGAAGGGCGTTCGGAGGAGGAGTCTCTGTTGCGAGCGACTTTACCGCATTTTTTACAGGAGCTTCTTTGATCTGCTGAATTGCATTGTCTTCTTCTTCAAAGTTTACGGGGCTATCCTCAGTGATCTGCACGGCAAAAACTTTACGAACAACATCTCCAGATATTTGGCGCATCATCATTTCAAAGTATTTGAAGCCTTGTTTTTTATACTCCACCAACGGATCTTTTTGCCCGTAACCCTGAAGCCCGATTCCGTCTCGTAAGTGATCCATAGCCAACAGATGATCTTTCCACAATTGGTCAATGGTGGATAACAACACCATTTTCTCGACTTGGCCCATCATATCTGCGCCGTAGAGGTCGTACTTGGATGAATACGCTTGATGGTAAGTTTCGGCGATTTTTTTACGGAGAACTTCACCGGTAAGAGGTGCGATATCCTTGTTGGTGAGCTGCGTTTGCACAGAGTACATGACCAACACGGCCTCATTCAGATCTTTGAGTTGTTCAGGGGATAGTTCGGAAGATCCACGTAACTTTCCTCCGGGAAAAAAATCCTCGCCGATTGCATCGGCAATTTCCTGTGCCATCGATAGAACCATTTCGCGAAGTTGACTTTGCGCCAAAACCTCACGACGCCAAGAGTATACGACTTTTCGCTGTTGGTTCATCACATCATCATATTCTAGTAAGTGCTTGCGAATGTCGTAGTTGTGAGCCTCGACCTTGCGTTGCGCATTGGCTACGGATTTATTGATCCACGGGTGCTCAATGGGCGCATCGTCTTCCATAAAACGTTTGATATTTGCACCGCCAAAAATTCGCATTAAATCATCGTCAAGAGAGAGAAAAAATTTACTCTTCCCGGGATCTCCTTGTCGTCCGGCACGGCCTCGAAGTTGATTGTCAATTCGTCGTGATTCGTGGCGTTCTGTGCCAATGATGAATAGTCCTCCGAGTCGCTTCACTTCCTCTCGGTCAGATTCTACTTGTCCGCGCCACTTTTGAATTGCAGCGTCGGTTTTTGCTTGCCACTCCTGACGTTGTTCTTCTGTTGCGTCCATCGGAAGTGTTCCGGCTTCAAGGCGGGCAATAAAGTCAGCATTGCCTCCGAGTAAGATATCGGTACCGCGTCCCGCCATATTGGTGGCAATTGTTACCGTTCCCTTTCTCCCTGCTTGCGCTACGATTTCGGCCTCGCGCTCGTTCTGCTTGGCGTTGAGCACATTGTGCTTGATTCCCTCTCGTTTGAGTAAATCCGAGAGTTTTTCTGATTTTTCTACAGAGATGGTTCCCACCAAAACGGGCTGACCGGAAAGGTTTGCTGATTTAATTTCTTCGACAATGGCCTTGAGTTTGGATGCTTCCGATTTATAAATCACATCGGATTCGTCTTTCCGAATCATCGCTTTATTCGTCGGGATAATCGTGACATCGAGGTTGTAAATTTGCTTAAATTCGGTGGCTTCGGTGTCGGCAGTTCCGGTCATTCCCGAGAGTTTTTTATACATACGGAAATAGTTCTGGAAGGTGATGGTGGCAAGAGTTTGATTTTCACTCTCGATTTCAACCCCCTCCTTGGCCTCAACGGCTTGGTGAAGTCCGTCGCTCCAGCGTCTCCCGGGCATGAGGCGTCCCGTGAATTCATCAATGATGAGAACTTCTCCGTCTCTCACCACATAATCAACATCGCGTTTAAAGATAACGTGAGCTTTAAGGGCTTGGTGGACGTGGTGTAAAATCTGAATGTTGGTCGGATCGTAAAGGTTCTTTACGCCTAAACGGGACTCCATTTTGTCGACACCAGCTTCGAGCAGGGTCACTGATCGTGCTTTTTCATCCACAGTGTAATCGACGTCTTTTTGTAGCCCTCCATCAGAACGGAGTTGGCGATCGATAATGTAGTAAAGATCGGTGCGATCTTCACTAGGGCCGCTAATAATCAGTGGCGTGCGCGCCTCATCGATCAAAATAGAGTCGACCTCATCTACGATGGCGTAATTTAAATCGCGTTGAACATAATCCTCGAGACGAAACTTCATGTTGTCCCTCAGGTAATCAAATCCGAATTCATTATTGGTTCCGTAAGTGATGTCACAAGCATAGTTACGCTTGCGCTGGGCATCGCTGAGTCCATGAACGATGATGCCAGTGGTTAAACCCAGAAACCCGTAAAGCTGAGACATCCACTCGGCATCCCGCTTTGCTAGGTAATCGTTCACGGTAACCACGTGAACACCTTTTCCGGCAAGAGCGTTAAGGTAGGTCGGGAGGGTGGCGACAAGCGTTTTTCCTTCGCCTGTTTTCATCTCTGCGATTCGTCCGCGGTGGAGGGTAATGCCGCCGATCAGTTGCACATCGTAGTGACGCATTCCGATAACGCGCTTTGATGCTTCTCGGGCAGTGGCGAAAGCTTCGGGGAGGATATCGTCTAAAGTTTTTCCCTCAGAGAGAAGCGCTCTCAGTTTAGGCGTTTGTGCTTTGAGTTCGTCGTTACTGAGTTTTGTGAACTGGGGTTCGAGCGCGTTAATTTTTTGGACCAATGGCGC
>JAIXVT010000292.1 GCA_027482725.1 Pseudomonadota bacterium
TCCGGCTTTTGGTGTGGCTTGCAATCGGGTTTGTGATTTATTTTTTCTACGGGCGCAAGTACTCCGTGTTGAGACAAAAATAGAGAACTCGAAAAAAGACATGATAAGGATATGCGATGGGTGAATCGGGCTATACGTTTTCACCCATCGCTATTTTAAAAACTCCGTTCCGCGAACGATTTGGAATTCCAAGGCAACCCGGCCTTGCCGATCAGGCTTTGGGCAAACTTGTTTTTTCGGACATCCCTCACCTCGCCGATGCACTTAAAGGTTTAGAGACATTCACCCATCTCTGGCTCATTTTTGTATTTCATGATTTGGGGGCAAATCCTGGGTTTAAACCGACCATTCGGCCGCCTCGCCTCGGGGGGAAAAAACGCGTTGGTGTATTTGCTACTCGGAGTCCGCACCGTCCAAACCCGATTGGTATTTCTGTGGTAAAAATAGAGTCGATAGAAATTGTCCCTTTTCCCCTCATTACCGTAAGTGGCGTGGACATTCTTGATGGTACGCCGATCTTAGACATCAAACCCTACCTTCCCTACGCCGATAGCGTTCCCCAAGCGGGAGCGGGCTGGGCAGATGAGCCCCTCAAGGTTTTTCCTGTAGTTTTTTCCGAATTGGCGCAGAGGTCCGTGCGGGCGGCAAGAGGCGAACGGGCCGAATCCACACTGCGCTTAATGGAATCGATTTTAAAATGGGACCCTCGCCCCGCCCATCAAAAGGCGGATTTTTCAGGTGAATACGGAATTGAAATTGATTTTATGGACGTTCGGTTCCGATTCGACGGCGAGTCCCTGAGTGTTTATGAAATTATAAACCAATCTAAACACCGTTAACATTGCCCACTCCCCGAACGCTGGGCCACTGGACTATTCTTAAGCTCGAAACCCATTCCCTACGGAGAGTCCTCATGAACCTGGCTAAAAAAACCCTGAGTTTCGGGGTAATATTGAGTTTTTTTTCCCCTGTAACTTTTGTCTTTGCGGGCCCACTGAGCCTTGAAGATTATCTGGGGCAAGTCGAAAATCAATCTCTTGCCGTCCGGGCTTCGGCGTTGTCGACAGAGGGTGCGGCTTTAAGTCACGCCGAGGGCAGGCTTCAGTTTGCCCCACGATTTTCTCTGAGCGTGATGCGAACAATGGACCAGCGAGAACAGGCGTCACCCCTGTTTTCCAACATTCAAACCTATGCAAATACCGTCCAAGCAGGACTGGAGAAAAATTTTGATTTCGGCTTGAGTTCAAAACTGACCTACACCTACACGAATAGTCGGGGCTTTGGGTACCCCAACAACTTTGTGTCCAGTGGGGCCTTTATTTTTGGCTTAAGTGGTGCGGAACTCACCTTGTCTCAAAGTTTGTGGCGCAATTTTCTGGGGCGCGAATTCCGCGCATCCGCACAGATTGCCGAAAGTGGTGCCCGCGCGGTGCAACTCCAAGATAAACTCAAATTAGCCCAAAACCGCGCAAACGCAGAAGTTGCCTATTATCGGCTGGCACTTGCGCGTGAAGCGGTAAAACAACAAGAAGAACTCATTGCAAGTGCGCGTCGCTCTGCCGACTGGGCCCGAACCCGCGTAAACACCCAACTGTCGGATCGAATTGACGTGATGCAAACGACTGCGGCCCTCCGCGCTCGTGAACTGGAACTTCAAATCCGACGCGACGAGGAACGCTCGGCCAGACTTGAGTTTAACACCTACCGCAACATTGCCGGAGACCGAGTGAATGAATCACTCCCTCCGTTCCAAGCTCAATCCCTCATGAAACTGAAAGCTCCTGCGCGAGCGCAGGAAACTTTGGATGTAAAAGTGCAACGTGAAAATGCAAAGATCCAATCCGCGAATCATGAACTTGCCGTTCAACGCCAAACCCCGGATGTATCGGTATTTGGATCTGTAGGCAATAACGGATTTGATCGGGATGCGTCCCAAGCTTTTCGCGAAAGCATGACCGTGGCCAATCCGTATGTGGCGGTGGGACTAAAACTTACGGTACCACTGTCTGTTGCGGATGCAGCAGATGTGCGGGCGGGACGAACCAAGCAGCAACTTGCAACCGAAGCGCAAGCGGATTTGGCCGACTTACAAAGCGCACAAAACTATCACGATTTATCTGCGCGGCTCAGTACGGCGCAGAACCGCTTGGAAAACATTATCGGACTGGTTCAACTCCAAAAAGAAAAAGTGGACTACGAAAAGCGTCGTTTGGCTTTGGGCCGAACAACAACGTATCAGGTGCTGACGTTTGAACAAGACTACGCCCAATCCCTCCTCAATCAGACGTCTCTGGAATCTGAAATCATTCGTCTTTATGCCCAACTCAAAACACTCAGCCTGGGTGATGAAATCCAACCTTAAGGAACACTTGCCATGACTCTTGCCGAACTCTCCATTAAAAGACCAACGTTTATCACCTGTTTGATCGCGCTTATGCTTGCGGTCGGGGCTTATTCCATAAAAAAACTAGGTGTTGACCTATTCCCCGATGTCACGTTTCCCATTGTCTTTGTCTCTACTCCTTATCAAGGTGCGGGGCCCGCGGAAATTGAAACACTGATCTCTAAACCGCTTGAGGACGAATTATCGACTATTCAAGGGGTGAAACGGCTTTCATCCATCAGCCAAGAGGGCGTGAGCACGATGATTGCGGAATTCACGTTAGAAACCGACGTGAAATTTGCCGAACAGCAGATCCGAGACCGAGTGTCCGGGGCTAAACCCAAACTCCCGCGAGATGTCATCGAACCTACCATTCGTCGTTTGGATCCATCGGACCAACCTGTGTTGATTTTATCACTGTCTGCCGATCCCAAAATGAAACCGGGAGAACTTTATGATCTGGCCAATGAGATCGTGCGTCCCAAGCTGGAGCAAATTGAACAAATGGGACTGGTTTATGTCTTGGGGGGTCGTAAACGCAGAATCCATGTGGCACTTGACGCCGATAAACTCAAAGCGCGCGAAACGAGCGCCTCTTTTGTTTCTCAGCGTTTGAATCAGATCGGTGAAAATATTCCTGCAGGAAACTTAAAAGAAGGCTCCACGGAATCCACCGTAAGAACACTGGGGCAATTCAATCTCCTCTCCACCATTGAGAACTCAATCGTGAACTTTTTTGGAGGTGAACGAGCCCTCCGGGTGCGTGATGTTGCCCGCGTGGAAGATGCGCTTGTGGACGAAAAATCCCGAGTTTATGTGAACGGAGACAAATCGCTTTTCATTTATCTTTTTAAACAAAGTGGCGCAAACACCATTAAAGTCGTCGATTCCACACTCAAGCGAATCAACGAGTTTCAAGGACTCTTTGAAAAGATGCCGGAAAAACCCTCTCTCAAAGTGGTGCGTGACGGATCGATGATGGTTCGGGCCAACGTGACGGATGTGCAGGAATCCATTTACATCGGGATAGCGCTTACCATCGTGGTGGTATTTTTCTTTTTAGGAAACTTCAGATCCACGCTGATCACCGCTCTTGCGTTACCCAACTCTCTCCTTGGGGCCTTTATCTTGATGTGGATGTCGGGCTACACGATCAACCTCATGACCCTGCTGGCGTTATCCCTTGCCGTTGGGCTCTTGATCGATGACGCCATTGTGGTCCGGGAAAATATTTTTCGTCATATCGAAATGGGCAAATCTCCCCGCGATGCCGCCATTGACGGAACCAAAGAAGTGGGACTTGCGGTGGTTGCCACCACGCTCACGGTGATTGCGGTATTTGGTCCTGTAGCGTTTTTAAAGGGGGTCGTTGGGCAGTTTTTTAAACAGTTTGGCTTTGTGGTGTGCTTTGCAATGTTGATTTCGCTTTTTGATGCCTTGACCATTGCCCCCATGTTATCGGCTTATTTTGCAGGAGGGCACCAGAAGTACAAAGGGCTCTTGGGACGTATGGTGGATAGCTTTGACCGTTTTCAAAGTGGATTGGAACGACGTTACGGCGCAATCTTGAAATGGGTTTTAGCTCATCCGCTAAAAACACTGTCCATGAGCGTAGCCATCTTTTTTGCATGTATGGCAACAATCAATTTTGTTCCAAAAACTTTTTTACCTCCTCAGGATAATGGCGAGTTTTCGGTGGATATTGACTTGCCTCCCGGAACCAACCTGGAAACCATGGATGCTTTGTCGCGCAAGATCGACGATGTGATCCGCGCCAATCCAGAAGTCATGATCTCTGCGCTCACGGTAGGGAACAAGGACAACGAAACCAACGTGGCGTCGTTTTACATTCGATTGGTGGATTCCAAGAAACGTAAGATGAACACCTCTCAGATGAAAGAAAAACTCCGGGGGCAACTCAAAGAATTTGCGTCTGCAAATCCGAAAGTTAAAGACTATGACGCCGTTGGTGGTGGCCAACGCCCGTTCAACTTGAATCTAATCGGGTCCGATCAAGAACAACTTGAAATGCACACGATGAAAGTCCTAGCCTGGTTGCGCACGCATCCTGCGCTAAAAGACGTGGACATTAATTTCCGCCCAGGAAAACCTGAAGTGCAAGTGGAACTCAATGCTACCGAAGCCTACCGGCGCGGGCTAACACCTGCCACCGTGGGAAATGAAATCCGTAATTTGATCGAAGGCGTTGATGTGGCGTATTTGCGACAAAATGATCGTCAATACGATGTACGTACTCGGTTGCAAGAAGATCAGCGGAATTTACGTGATTCGTTTTCACGCATTTATGTGCCCAATTTATCGGGGAACTTGGTGCGCTTATCCGAAGTGGCGCGGTTGAATGATCGCAAGGGACCATCCAAGATCAATCGTCAAGATCGATCCCGGTACATCCAAATCCAAGCAGACATTTCTCCCGGTTACGGCATGGGAGATGTCATGAAAGAAATTGACCAACGGTTAGTCTCCGGAGATTTGAAACTCCCCGAAGGCATGCGCTACGCTTACGTCGGTCAAGCCGAAAACTTTGTTGAACTTGCCGAAAGCATGGTCACTGCAATTCTGTTCGGGATTTTGTTTATTTTCCTGGTGCTGGCATCGCTTTACGAATCGTTTGTGACACCGTTCACGATCATGTTGGCTTTGCCGCTGGCATTTTGCGGGTCGATTTTGGCTTTGGCGATCACTCAAGAAAGCCTAAACGTGTTTTCCAACATCGGGGTCATCATGCTGCTTGGGGTCGCGGTGAAAAACTCTATCCTATTGGTGGACTATGCTAACCAACTGATGGCTACCGGAATGGAACGGGGTGCTGCGATGCTGAAATCTGGAGTCACCCGATTACGTCCCATTTTAATGACCTCATTTGCGTTAATCGCAGGAACACTCCCCATTGCGATGGGGCTTAACGAGGCGTCACGACAACGGACATCGATGGGGGTGGCGATTATCGGGGGCTTGGTCAGCTCTACTTTACTGACCTTGGTGGTGGTCCCGGCTGCATTTTCGTTTGTGGATCGGTTTCGGGTGTGGTCTCGGGCCAAGCTGAATTTGGAATGAGTAAAACAGACTTGACTCCAATTTACTCATGAGTAA
>JAIXVT010000294.1 GCA_027482725.1 Pseudomonadota bacterium
AGGGAGCGTCCAATTTGCCGGATTACCCATAGACTTTGTGAAGTCTGATCATCCCGCAATTCAGCGATTTTTAAAGTCTGATATCGAAAGTTATCAGGTCATGAAACTCGCGGAGCATAATAAAGGTGGGAATGCTCGGTGAGTTTTCCAGACCGAGATGCGGACTCACCAGATCCTCATTTAAAGCTCACGCCAAGCCCGGGGGCCGCTTCTTCGTGGCTGGTGCGGATCAAAGATCCAAACGACCGTTCGTGGGTCATTCAAGGGCCGTATGAACAAGAGGAACTTCGAAAAAAACTCGAGCAAAAGCAGTTTCCCGTGGAGGCCGAGTTTTGTGCATCACATGGGTTTTGGTTTAGTTCATCGAATCCATTTTGGATGAACCATTTTTTTCCGTCTGATCTTGAGCCAACCGGAACAGAGACTGAAATTCTTCCTCGGCACCGGATCGAGAGTCGGATCCCGCTTCCTGAGCGGGACTCTGGTGTTCCGCGTTGGATTGTGGGACTAACGTTTTTTCTTGCTGTTCTTGCGATTTTTATCGTGGTTTTGATGGGTTTGACGTTGGGGTTGCACAAGAATTAGGTCGATGATCGTGCTGGGTGGGGTCCGGTCGCCCCAGTGGGTACGAAGTCTCGCATTGTAGACATCGAGAATTTTTTGTTTCTGGGCATGGAGTTCTTGTCGCCAAATAGGGTGGTCTACTTCGACAAAGAGTTTATTTTCTTGAATGCGTAAGGGTGTGGTGTGTTTGGCGGTAAATGGACCCACGGCATCGGCCCAAACTCCAAGCATTTTTGCTTCGTCTATTCCCCGCTTTAAGTCGGGATTCCAAGACAGAATTTGATCTACGATCGAACCTAAGGTCTTCACGCCCCAAGCTTGCGTCGAGCCCGAGGATTTGTCAAAGTGGAGGCATGCAGCGTTTATGGCTTTTCGTTTTGATCCTATCGGGCTGTGGATATAATCTACGGGGAACGGAGCGGCCATTTTTTGAGGCGAATGGCATTAAAAAAGTTTATATCCGTCCCGTTCGCAATGATTCTTATCAACCGGGAATCGAGATTCAGGTTTTCAATGCGATCCGAAAACGATTAGGTGCGGGGGGTTATGTTCAAATCGTGGATCAAGAGTCCGAAGCCAATGCGACCTTGGCTGCTGTGGTGAGAACTGCAACCATGGCGCCGGCTGGGGTGACCACCGCAGATCAGATTCTCCCCTTACAAACCGGGCCCCAAAACGTCCAGATTGCGACCAGTTACAATGCGTCCTTGACTCTAGGATTTGAGCTCGTTCGGACTTATCCCAGCACGAGTTTATGGGGAGGATCGTTTTCCCGATCTCAAATTTTCCAAGCCTCAAACTTTTTTGGTGAGTTGGGCACGACCTCGGCCTTGATCAATCGGAGTCAATTCGAAACAACGTTAGGCACTTTATCGGATCAATTGGTATTGGATGCCGAAGAGTCTCTGAATTCCTATTTTTAAGCGTCGTCATTACGAGTCTGTCGCAGCACAGGACCTGGGGTAAATTTACCCTCGCTCAAGCAGAGTCGCTACGCCCTGCCCAAATCCAATGCACATGGTAGAGATTCCCTTTTTGGCGTGATGGCGTTTCATCAAATGAACAAGTGTGGTCGTAATGCGGGCACCGCTGCACCCCAGAGGGTGACCTAAGGCGATAGCGCCCCCGTGCAAATTGACTTTTTGATCATAGACCTCCCAAAGCTCAAGGTCCTTAATCACCGGGAGGCTCTGCGCGGCAAATGCCTCGTTCAATTCAAAAAGATCAATATCCACACTGGAGAGGTGCTGGCGTTGATAGATTTGTTTGACCGCGGGTACGGGCCCGTAACCCATCGTCGAAGGATCACAGCCTACGGCGGACTGATCGACAATCCGAGCGAGAATGGGAAGTCCCAATTCGTTTGCACGTTTCTCAGAGAGAATCAGTAGTCCTGCAGCACCATCCGAAATTGCTGAAGCATTTCCTGCCGTAATGGTTCCTGATTTTGGGTCAAAAACGGGTTTAAGTTGGGAGAGGGATTCTAAAGACGTATCTTCGCGAAAAACCTCATCCGCATCAATCAAAACAAGGGCCCCGTGAGCGTTATGCCCTAACGTAGGAATAATTTCCTCTTTGAATGCGCCATTTTTAGTCGCTTGCGCAGCGTTGTGGTGGGAGCGTAGGGCGAATTCGTCTTGGATTTTGCGATCAATGCCGTGTTGTTTGGCCAGTAACTCGGCGGTAAAACCCATGTTTTGGGCTCCCTTTGCGGTTCGGAGGGACGCGTGAGGATTAAAGTCTAAGCCATACATCATGGGGACGTGCCCCATGTGTTCGACTCCGCCCACGAGATAGGTGTCTCCAAGGCCGGCTCGAATTTGTGCCGCTGCGAGGTGGATTGCCGTCATCGACGATCCACACAAACGATTTACGGTCTGCGCCGGAACATGGATGGGTATGGCCGTTAGCAGTTGGGCGTTGCGTGCGACATTAAACGCTTGTTCGAGGGTTTGTTGTACGCAACCCCAGATAATGTCCTGAATGGATCCGGGGTCAAGTTTAGGATTGCGCTCTAAGAGTGATGTCATCACATGGGCCGATAGTTCTTCGGCACGAATGTTGCGGAAGCATCCCGCTTTTGATTTGCCCATAGGGGTGCGCACAGCATCGACAATAACCGGTTGGTTGTTCATGATCTTTTCTCCTTGGTGTGAAATGACGTTTAAGCTGTTGGGCTGATGTAATGATAAAGTGCGCCACTTTCTGGTTCTAAGCGCATGGACTTTTCTTTGAGTGCCGATTCGCCCAAAGTTTCTCCGGTACACAGCGGGCCCCCGCGGTGCGTGGGATACCCTAGCCCCAAAATCATCGCAAGGTCCAAAGCGAGAGGGTCTTGGACGATCCCTTCATTCAAGCAACGCCGGCTTTCAAAAATAAAGGGAAGCATCAAGGAATCGATGATTTCATCAGGGGTTATGGATTTTGTTCCTCGTGGAGGACTTTGTTCGGTGATCTCTTTTTTAGGCTTTCCTTTGGCATCGACACTGTACCCGTAAAATCCTTGTCCGGTTTTCTGGCCGTATTTTTTCTCTTGGAACAGTTGGTTGAGCGTAAATGTGGAGTCAAAGCCCATTCGATCGGGAAAGGCTTGCGACATCACCGATGAGGCATGAACCGCGGTATCAATGCCCACCACATCCAAGAGATAAGCCGGACCCATGGGCCAGCCGTAGCGCTCCATGACCTGGTCGATTTGTACGAAATCAGCGCCTTTTTGGAGTAGGCGATTAAATCCGGTAAAATAGGCAAAAAGAACGCGATTGACCAAAAAACCAGGGCAATCGTTTACCACAACGGGAGTCTTGCCCATTTGTAAAGCCACCTGCACCGCAGTTGCCACCGCAGTATCTGAGGATTTTTTTCCACGAATGATTTCAACCAAGGGCATCCGTGGAACAGGATTAAAAAAGTGCATTCCGCAAAAATTTTCTGGGCGTTGGAGCGATTCGGATAGCTGGGTGATCGAAATCGTTGAGGTGTTTGATGTAAGAATTGCTTCGGGGGCCATGACGCTCTCTGTGGCCGCCAAAACACGTTGTTTTATGGCCAGATTTTCGGTGACGGCCTCGATCACCAGTTGGGCTTGGGTCAACTCTTTATCTTCGAGTGTGGGTTTGATTTTCAGAAGCGTTTCTCCTAGCGCACGCACCGTAAGTTTTTTCTTTTCGACCGCCTTCTCTAAAACAGATAACGCTTCATTCATGCCTTTGTGGAGCGCATCCTGGCTTAGGTCTTTCATGATCATGGGAAGTTTAGACATGGCCGCTTGCACCGCAATTCCACCGCCCATGATTCCCGCACCAAGAACCGCTCCCGTTTGCACGGGGATGGATTTGTTTTTGTAGGCTTTTGCCGCTTTTTTTACGGCTTGGTCGGCA
>JAIXVT010000074.1 GCA_027482725.1 Pseudomonadota bacterium
ACACCACCGCATGGGCTTGGGCGATAAGTGGCGCCATGTCTTTGCAGTAGCCTAAAAACTTTACACCCATTTGTCGCGACATTTCATCGATTTCTTGAGCATTAAATGCGGCCGGATTACCATCATCTCTACCGCCCGCAATCCATAATTCGCACGGATGCCCGGCTTTAATAAGCTCTTGTGTGGCAAGCACGGCCTCTTGGATGCCTTTGGTTTTGAGTAACCTTGCGGGCAATAAAAAAATAAATGGTGCTTCGGGCGTTTTGCGCTCCGGCAAAGAGGCATAAGAAAATTTTTCTAAATCCACCCCAACCCCCGGGATAATACAGGTCTGGTGGGGTTTAAAATCTACAATTTTTCCAAGTTGTTTTGAGTCGTCTTGATTTTGAAAAATGGTTTTGGAGTTTTTTTGACTTAAAACAAAACGGTACAAAAGCCTAACGGCAAACCGGAGCGTTTTTGCAACGATCGTATTGTCTGTAAATATGTAACCCATCCCGGTGATCGTAAAATAAAGTCGCGGTGCTGAGGGGTGCATACGTGCGGCCAGGCCCCCCAGCAAGGTGGGTTTAATCGTAAAGAAATGAATAATGTCGGGTTGAATGGTTTGAATTGCTTTGGTGTAGTGGTTAAAATTTTGAATTGCTAAAAATAACGAAACGGATTTTCGATCAATCGCGTAGTCAATAGTCTTAAAGTCTTGCCGAATGCTCTGTTCTTTTAGGTTAGGCACCATGAGATGCACATCAAATCCGGCATTTTTTATCGCGTACACAAGGTCACGGCGGTGGGACAACAAAAACCCCGCATCATTAAAAACCATAAGGATTTTACGTTGTGGGAGTGGGGTCCAGAAATTTGTTTTCACGATAAAATCTGTAGCTAGCTTTTGGCGTAACGATTGGGGCAATACTTTAAAGATCTGATTCGGTACCGGGAACAGCACCGGCTTTATACCCATCAATTGTCCCAGATACTCTAAAATTTCCCGGACCGTCCACGGGCGGGGCTCGATCACATGCTGGATCCGACCCAATTGTGGTG
Source organism: Pseudomonadota bacterium (assembly GCA_027482725.1). Taxonomy (GTDB): domain Bacteria; phylum Bdellovibrionota; class UBA1018; order UBA1018; family CAIMNF01; genus JAIXVT01. The sequence goes on from JAIXVT010000074.1 coordinate 1,045, forward strand.
TGCTCAGGGGAGCAGATCTTGAACCGGATCCCGCCGCAAAAGATGAAGCTACTATTTTTACAAGTGTCGCGTGCACCGTAGATTTTTTTACAATGCTCCGGTGAGCAGACCCCCATAAAAATGGAAGTGGGATGCGCAAGCGGATTAGTTTTGCCAAGCTTAACAAATTACCCTTAATTTCGTCTGCGGTACTGGGCAGGATCAGGGGGAAGCGTAAAATTGTAACCTGCATATGCTCATCGGTCGCGATTTCTAGCAAATTCTTTTCGGCTTGGGCTTTAGCTAATCCGTAGCTGTCCTTGGGTGCGGGGATTGTGGTTTCAGTGAATGGTGCACTGTAGTCAGCTGTTTCACCCAATGCCTTAATGCTGCTCGCAAAAATAAAATGCCTTACGCCCAAAGCCTTTGCAGCCCGCGCGCAGGACACGGGAGCAAGATGGTTAACTTGAATAATCTTATTTTTTGTAGCGTCGCTGGGGTCTGGGACGTGTGCGATAGCAGCTAAAAAAAGAACGGTATGCGGGGTGCCATGTATTTTAAAAAACAACTCCCAGTCTTGCTTGGTGACTTGTGTTAAGTCAGGCAAACCGTTGCTGCGGTTAAATCCAAAGTAATTTAACGGTGCACCTTCAGGATTTGGGGTTTTTTGAAAAAACTCTATTAATCCTTTTCCTAAAAATCCGCGATCACCAAAAACAAAAACTCGGTTCACCCCCGCTCGCCCTCCGGCACAGCGTGGCTTTGTAAATCTTCTAGGCGCACAAACTGTAAACACGCCTCGTGGCAGGAGCTCAGTTTTACTTGTGGCGCCATTCCGGCATCTAAAGCCTCTTGCCAGCGAGCGGCGCAAAGGCACCAACAATCCCCGGCCTTTAATCCGGGGAAACCGTGCCGTGGCGCGGGTGTCGATAAATCGTTACCGCGCGATTTTGAAAATGTTAAGAATTCGGCCGTCATAATGGCACACACCGTATGTGACCCGTGGTCTTCGGTGTCGGTTTCGCACAACCCGTTGCGGTAAAAGCCGGTCATTGGTTTTTTGCAACAAACACGCAAAGGCTGCCCCAAAACATTTTTTTGGATGGACATAAGTGACTGGATTTTACCATGGCATAAGCTTTGGGGGCAGGAGAATGGTGGGGCAGGGATGATCAATGAGGGGAGTTTATTAGTGTGGAGCATTTGCGGCTAGATTTTGCGGAGATGAGGGTAAAAAATATCGTTCAAAATCGGGGCGTCCCTGATCAGGTGCTGATGTGTCTTTTGATCGCGGATGGGGTAAAGCGGCTTACGGCTGTGGCGGTTATCTACCGTCCTTCACATAAAAAAAGCCATCATCAAAATCGATCTAGAGGAACGGTTAACCTAAAACAGTTTGTATTTTTTAAGCTGAAAACTCCCCTTAATTTACAACAATACGTTTCTGACTTACCCCACTCGTATTTTCAATAACCACGGTGTAGATCCCAGGCTTAAGCCTCGGGTTTAAGCTACCGTCGGTTGCGGTGATATTTTGCACAAAAACCGTATTCCCACGGGTATCAATAATCCGTAAGGACGAACCGGCGGGAATGTCACGGAAGTTTAATAGATCTCCGCTAACGATGGGATTAGGGTAAATGCGATAGTCGTTAAGAGTTGATAACGCTAATTTTATGGCCACTGTAGGCGACGTTTCGGTCTTACCGTCGTAGTCTGTTTGACGAATCCGAACATAAGCCCACCTATCGACCGAACCGATTTGTTCGGAATACTCTCGCCGCGCTACCGAGTCTCCGGATCCAGTGGTTGTTTTTAGCGCAGAAAATTGCATGTTATCCAACGATGCCTCGACTGTAAAATAGGCGTTATTTTTTTCAGACAGGGTCATCCAAGTTACCCTAAGGGATTCCCCGACATAATGCGCAGAAACGCCGCCAAAGGTTACGGGAAGCACAAAACTGCAAAGTGGAATCGACTTGCAAAGGGGGGTCGGGTCGGCTCTGAGGTTAAGGCCCTGTGTGTTAATGATCCATTGGGCATTGCAGTTGAGGTCAACATTGGGCACAGCAAAAGCGTAACGGTCTTCGCTATTCGCGGGGAAATAGGTAGAAACCGGAGCCCAAGAGAGCGCATTCGGAATAAAAAAGTTTTTTCCGTTCGCTCTTGGAATGTGGAAAGTTGAGGCGGTCGAGTTTCTCCAACCATAATAAATAAACCGTTTATTGTTGCCTTGCTCCTCGTAGCAGCTCGGGAAAATTTCTAATGATGCCACTTGAGGCGATCCTAGTGCATTTGACGCAATCAAAGAAAAACAGGCGCTAACAATAAGATCACGGGCTCGCAGTTGGGCGGCTTGTAGAATGGACATGCACATTTTTTTAAATTAAATTAATTTAAAAAGCAAGCATTTAATTTGAGTCAAAGACCCAGATTTTCCCAAATTTAGTTTTTTGGGTGCTCGTATGAAAGATAAATCCGTTTTGAATCGGGGTTTGAGCGCGCTTCATGAGCGATTCCAATGCTAGGGTGTCACTGGAGTGGATTGCGGAACTCGCTTTGCATTCAATGGCGAAAATTTTTTGCGCCACTCTTACTACAAAATCTACTTCAACGCCTTGTCGTGTACGATAGGTAGAAATATCGATAGGCAAGTCAAAGCACGGACTCAATCCTAAAAAGACAAGCATTGTAGATAGGCGTTGATAAATAAAATCCAATGAATTCAAGGTCTCGTTCCCCGGAGCGCCAGTGCTGGGGTAAGCTAAGCCAACGAAAGCGAGTTTAATCCCCATGAAAGGCATCATCCTAGCAGGCGGATCCGGCACC
>JAIXVT010000070.1 GCA_027482725.1 Pseudomonadota bacterium
ACATTTCTAAACAACCGATCACGCAAGCTGCGCTCTCGCTTCATGACATGGCACCCTTCTAGGACTGCCGCAGCCAAAGTTTGGGGTAAATGTGCAGAAAAGAGATAGGAACGAGAAAAAAATCTTAAGTAGTCGATGACCTTCTTTTTCCCAGCAATAAAACCACCAGTTACTCCAAATGTTTTACTAAATGTACCCATGTTGAGTTGAACTTTAGAAGAAACATTAAAGTGTTCTCCGGCCCCTCCTCCTGATTCCCCGAGCACCCCTGTTCCATGGGCATCATCTACAATAAGTGAAGCGCCATAAGACTCACACACTTCGCAAATCTCTGGCAATTTAGCTAAATCGCCGTCCATCGAATATACGCCTTCGACGACTACAAAAATTTGGCCATTTTCGGTTTTGTTTTTGCGCGCAAAGGAAAGCAATCTAACGAGATCAAAAATATCATTATGCAGGAACGAGTGAGCCTTTATTTTTCGTGAGGCTTTCACCATCGCTAACCCGTCAAAGAAGCTGGCATGATTCAACTCATCGTAGACAACATAGTCGCCTGGCCGCAAGATGGCCGAAGTCCAACCCAAATTGGCTTGGAAACCACTACTGAAAATCATAGCATCTTCGGCATGTTTCAAGTCTGCGAGTTCTTTTTCAAGTTTTCTATGAATACTGCTCATTCCATTCAGTAGCGGCGGTCCCCCCATGCCCACCCCATGCTCTTGCGCGGTACGGATGACGGCGGCGACAACATCGGGATGATGAGAAAGACCCAAGTAGTCATTCGATCCCATCATTAGCATAGATCTGATTTGATTTGTAACGGGATCACGAACATTTACTCGCGGACCGGGTTTTCCAACAATTTCCCTTGAGTAAGTCGTCCAACCTTTTTTTGAATAATCGGCAAGAGTTTCAGAAAAAGAGGAGACACGTTCTTCTAGTGTGCTTCCGCTTAACTCAATAAAATCATGCAGAGTGAAATTTTCAGAATTTTTTTTAGGTTGAGTGCTAGACATCGGCAAGAACTCCTGATTTTACATAGTGTAGCATGTGTTCAAAAGTAGTGCGGATTTCGGCCAATTGAGTCCGCGGTTCGAATAAGAACTTTTCTGGTTCAAAAACTATATTGTTTCCTTTGCTTTTTATCATGTTACGCGACTCGGAGCGCGGCAAAGCTCGTCCTATCGCGTACAAGGACGGGATCAGTTTTTTTAATTTTAAGAAATGGTGTTTAGGAACAGAAATCATGGGTTGGTAGTCCCCGAATTCGCCGTACCAAAGGCAGACCCGAGGTATTTTATGGGACCTACAAAACCGTATTGCTAAGGGATGGTATTTAAGTGCGTCCGCATTAATTTCAAATTTAATTTCGTTAAGCCGCGAGAAGATGTGAAGGCTGCTACAAAGACCATCACTTGTGTCTATTGCAGCGCGGGCAAATTTTGCTATTCCCGGTATGGCATTTGTATAGGCAACAGGGCATAAATTTATTTCGTTAATTAGTGCCGCTTTGTGATTGAGCAAATACTGAAATCCGAATGCAGGGTTTAATCCTAAGGGCCCAATGGTGCAAAGAACATCGCCAGGCTTAATTCCTAAACGGGTTTTTGGTTTATGCTTTGACTCTCCAAGTGCAACACCTGTGAGACTTATTTCTCTAGCATATCCCTCATCCCCCCCTAAGAGAGGAACGCCAATTTTTTTTAATTCTCTTAATACAACACGAAATACGCGATCTTTAATTTCTGAGGAGGTTTCGAAGCCCCATTGCGGAGAGAAAAGGAAGCCTAAGGGCTTAGTCCCCGAAACAACAAGATCAGAAACGCAGCCGTGAACACAAAAATGAGCGAGAGTTTCTGGTTTTTTAAATAGTCCAACAGACCACTCATCAGAGAAGGAATCTATTGTTGTCGCAAGATAGCGCTTACTTTGAAGTTTGATTATTTCACAGTCCGACTCGTTAATTTTGTTGATTTGTCGCTGCGACCGCAGAGCATTTTTCAGGCGTTTAGCGAGTAGGGAATGTTCGAGATTTAGGGACACAGAAGGACTCTCCGTTCTGATAAACGCACTGATAATAATTGCGTACTGTAAACCTCGCCGTCGATTTCTACTGAAAACGCACGGTCTGATTTCAAATTAAGGGATCGAACCTCATTAATCGATTCGGCGTAAGGAGCAGGACGAAATCGCCCACGTAGCAGGTCGATCATGATCTTAATAAGTTGAAGTCGCGAAGTATTTTTTACAAAAGCAACTGAAAAAAAACCAGGTTTTGGCCAAAATCCATATCTAAAATCACCAGAAAAATGCGGGCTTTTAAAAAATGAAAGACTGCAAACCAGAAAAGATTGGGGCGGTCCGTCATTGATTCCAATTTGAAGACATCGAGCTTCTTTTTTTAATAAAGCAATAATCGCACTCAGGGCAATGGCAAGGGAAACCGAATAACGTTTGAGAAAATGAGAAAAAGAGTCTGGTCGACTAAATATGGCGTTTCCGTTCGCTATTAGCCCAACACTACCGTTGAGTGCGGAATACCT
>JAIXVT010000114.1 GCA_027482725.1 Pseudomonadota bacterium
GAATTGAAACGCTTGCAAGAAATTGAGGCGCAAATGGGCCGCGAGAAATGGGGCGAATCCGACGACACCTGGATTAACGCCCTTTTACAAGAACGGAAAACAGCCCGTCAGGCAAAAGACTTTAAACGGGGTGATGAAATCCGCGACGAGCTGTTAGCCAAGGGCATCGAGATCAAAGACAGTCCTCAGGGAACAACCTGGCGACGTAAGGCCTAACGGGTTGCGCCTCAGCCTCAGTGAGAAACGGACAGGGGCCCGACTCCGCCTTTGACATTATTTATAAATTATTTTAATTTATCGAAGCATGAATCAACTTGAACTCAACGTCTACGACCATGTGATCTATCCCTCCCACGGACTTACGGTTGTAAAAAGGATTGATGAAAAAACCATCGCCGGTTCAAAACATAGCTTTTATGTGCTCCAAGTCCTTGAAAGCCAAATGACCATAATGGTCCCTACCGAAAAAGCCCGAACTGTCGGTCTCCGCAAGCTCATCCCGGAATCTGAAATCGAAGACCTATGGAATCTGTTACGGAGGCGAGACGTTCGTATCGACCAAACCACATGGAATCGGCGTTTTAGGGAGTTTACAGAGAAACTTAAAGCCGGATCTATCTTGGAAATTGGAGAAGTTCTCCGCGATCTCTATCTCCTCAAGGGAACCAAAGAGCACTCCTTTGGAGAGCGCCGACTATTAGAGCAAGCGCAAAAAATGATTGCTCAAGAAGTCTCTTTGTCGCTCAAAATTCACGAATCTATTATTCAAAATAAGCTCAACGACATCTTTAAAGACTGCCGTTGAGCTTTACCGTACTTCTATGCTTTAAACACGTCGAACGGGTAGCCTCCGAGTTCGTAGGTCTTATCCGCGATCATCTTCATTAATTCATCGTCATTTCGATCCATACTTCTGAAATTGCTTTCAATTCTTCGATGAGCCTTCATAAAAAACGACTCCGCCATAGCAATTTCTAAAGCACAAGCTTCAGCCCCTTTTTCCTCAATCGACTGCGTAACTCGGGCCAAAGTACAGAACATCGCATAGAGGTCAATCGCCACATCGGCGATACGCTTCTGGGCGAATTGTTTAAGGTGGATCTCTTTGCCATGACGCTTCAACAAAACCTCACACTGCTGAGACAACTCAACGGTGTGTTCTTCTAAATATCCCGCAAGCTTTTTAAGTGCAGGATGGGCCTTAGTGATCGTCTCTCCAAAAATATTCTGCCGCACTTTTCGAGACGCATACTCGGTCACCAAACCCAAACCTTGCAAAGGATACTGAATCGCTTTCGCTAATCCGGCCAGCTCTTGTCCCGGACCCTGCATGCCCGACAATGCAACAAAGGCACGTAAAATCTCGTTAGTTCCCTCGAAAATTCGGTTAATTCGAGCATCTCGAAGCCAACGCTCATAGGGATACTCTTTCATGTAGCCGTTCCCTGCCCAAATTTGCAGATTTTCATCTACCGTTTCCCAGAGCATCTCAGAGCAAAAAATCTTCGACGCCGCGGACTCCAAAGAGTAGTCCATATCTCCACGATCAATCAAGCTCGTGGTCATGTAGACCATGCTCTCCGCCACGTAGCATTGGGTCATCATGCGTGCGATCTTTTCTTTGATCAGACCAAACTCACCAATTTTCTTTTTAAACTGTACTCTGCTTTGTGCCTGTTCGACCGAGGCTTTGATCGCATTTTTTGCTCCCCCCACACAGCCAGCGGCCAACCCTAAGCGCCCATGGTTTAATACGCCCATGGCTAATTTAAATCCGTAACCCACTCCGCCAATGATATTTTCTGCGGGGACTTTGACTTGATCAAAATGAACGGCATTTGTCCAAGAAGCGCGGATACCGAGCTTATGCTCTTCCGGACCCACGGAAATTCCAGGCGCCGGAGATTCTACGATAAAACACGTCACTTTATCCTTTTTTTCGCCCTTTTCGATCACCTCGGACTTGGCAAATACCGTGAAAAAATTTGCTATTCCCCCGTTGGTAATCCAAAGCTTATTTCCGGTAATCGTGTAATAACTCCCATCAGCAGAAGGCACCGCACGGGTTTGAATAGATGCTGCATCCGATCCGCTGGAGGGTTCCGTTAGGCAATAAGCTGCAATCATTTCTCCACTCGCAAGCTTAGGAAGATACTTTGCGCGCTGGGCTTCGTTCCCAAACAAAAGGAGCGCTTTGTACCCGATGGATTGATGGGCGCCAAGAGTAACGGCAACCGAACTATCCGTGGCGGCCAATTGCTGCATGATGCGGGCGTATCCACTCTGAGGCAGACCCAATCCTCCAAGCTCTTCGGGAACGGCGAGCCCCGTTAACCCCATGGCCGCCAACTCTGACACAATTTCTCGTGGCATCTTACCCGCATCATCCCACTCGCGAGATTGAATGCGATCCTTTGCAAATCGATCAATCGTATCTAAAATCATGGCCACCGTTTCAGCGGTCTCTGATTTAGGTTTCGGATAGGGAAAAACAACATCTTCACGAATTTGCCCAAAAAACAAAGCTTTCATGAAACTGTTTTTTTCGTCGATAACTTTTTCATTTCCCTTGTTCTGATCTGCCATAGATTTTCCTTAAGTGCGTCCGGTGAGTTTGAAGACTGGTCAAAATTTAATCGTCATTTTTCGAACTGACATTGTGTCCAAGCCATTTTGACAAAATGTCAGATCTGAACTTCTTTTCGTATCTTAAAATTGTTTAAAGCGGAGGACAACCCAAGAAACGTTTGGCCCCCATTTTGCTATGATGAAATGAGTATGGATTTTTTTGAAGAGTGAGCACGAAAAATGAAGCGATGGAACGTTGACTGGAAGTCTTGGATGGAAAAATTGAGTAACTCCCCGAAAGAGATCACTCAATCGATCCGTGTCCCCCAAGGACTCCGCGAAAAACTTCAATCCCGAGTTTCACTCAGCGATCCGGTGGAAATAAAAAAGGAACACCTTCAAAACATCGCGATACTGCTTTGTGCCTGGTTCCTCGCTGATTTGATCGGCCTTGCTATTGAGCAAAAAATACCCGTACCCGAGCCATCTCCTCTTAAAAATCGGATTTTCAGTTCAGCTCAATTCGCCAATCCGGCCGAATTCGACGTCATTGCGGCCCGCAATTTGTTTCAGGCCAAAGAACCCAAGCTCAACGAATTCAATCTTGAAGCAGATCCCGTGCCTACCACGCTCCCCTTTGCGCTTGTGGGCACTGTGGTACTCAACAACCCTCTACGCTCCGTAGCCGCCATCCAGGATAAAACCGAAAACAAACTCCATCCGGTGCGGGTGGGCGATGAAATCACGGGAAAGGCAGAAATTTTAGAGGTGCATGCGAGAAAGGTCATCTTTGTCAACTTAGCCAACCGCCGCAAAGAATACGTGGAACTCCCCGAAGAACCCGAGATCAAAATTACCGGACTTGAGCCCAGGGTTCAGGCCCCCACTAAAAATATTCAAAAAGTGGATGACCAAAAATTTGCCGTTACCCGTGAAGAGATCAATTCACAAATGGCCAATATGAACACTTTACTCACTCAAGCCAGGGCGATTCCTGTTCCGGAAGGCTTCCAACTCATGGACATTCAACCCGGAAGTTTTTACGAAAAAATTGGCCTTAAACGCAATGACATCATCACCTGTGTGAACGGCGAAAAAATCACCGACGTCGCAAAGGCATTCCAACTTTTACAAGAACTGAAAACCATGAACTCATTAGATCTCTGCATCAAGCGCGGAGGAAAGGATTCGGTGTTTAACTATGACATCCGATAATCAAGCCCTGTTTTGGACAAAAACACTAAAATGGACCTGCGGTTCTTGTCTTATCTTAGGAATCCTTTTGCTCCTCGCTACAGAAGTGGGCTTAGCAAAGACGCACAAACCCACAACTACCCGAAAACCTGCGCAAACCGGACCCGGATTTAATAATCCATTTAATGAAGATGACTTTGAGGACTTTGACGAATTCGACGAAGAGTTCGACGCCGCCATGGGCACACCTGCGGCAACAGGACGTCCGAACACAGCACCACCTCCCGCCAACCGCCCAGGAGCCAATACCGGAGGTATTAGTGTGGGAGGTCAGCCCGAAATGGAACCCTCTACAACTCTTCAACGTGGGAATCGAGGTTTAGAGCTCAGCGGCCCCCAAGCGGATAAATCGGTGAAATCAAAAAACATGGCCCCCGCGTTTAAGATTGATGCGGAAAGCGGCGATGGAAAAGAAGCCACCAAGGAACAAATTGTCGATTTCAATTTTCCCGAAGCCGACATCATGGATATCGCAAAAACTCTCGGCAAACTCACCGGAAAAAACTTTATATTAGATAAAGAAGTTAAGGGAAAAGTTACGATCATCTCTAACTCTCCGGTCACCGTAAGTGATGCCTGGCGCGCATTCTTGACGACACTTGATATGAACAATTACGCTCTAGTCCCCTCTGGAGAGTACTTGCGCATCATGAAAAGTAACGAGGCTAAAGGGAAGCAGGTCCGCGCCTACTTGGATGACAAATCTCCGAATTCC
>JAIXVT010000172.1 GCA_027482725.1 Pseudomonadota bacterium
CCTACTACCTGGGCTGTCCATTAGCTGGACAATCTCTCTAAGGTTACTAAGTTCATGAAATATCAGCGGAAGTGGTCTATGTGTTTCTGGGTCAACTCCAGCATTGCCGGCCAGTTACCAGGAAAAATACATCCGTCGCTCGCCGTCTGCGGTTTGGGGTCGTTCAGAGTCCCGATCTAAAGCTGCGGGGATTGGCGCACCCGAGGGAGACCGCCCCCAAGCCGGGGATAAATCGTTATTCGCATTCCACTCAGGAGCGCGTGCTTGCTCCCGCCGAATTGAAGTGGGGTGGGGCTTAGCTCCATAACCCGCTGGAATGGTATCGCCACGCGCCGCCGTTCCGGACTCCCGCTCGATAGTGTCTTCCACAGATGCCGGTCCCCGGACAGGGGGAGCAGATTTCAGTTTGGGATGTCCATCCGGGTAAAGTTGTCCCGGATTGGTGACTAACGGAAACGGCACATAAGGCGCGTCTAGTTTTGACATCGATAAAACAATCTTGGTTTTTCCATTTTCCTTCGGATTAATGTACGCCTTGAATCCCCCAGACAAGGGTATTCCCATAATGTACCGACGAATAATCTGACGCCCGCCACCAAAGTCGTAACCAAGCACCATCACTTTTTTTCCATCTTCACTGTGGATCACTGCGGAAAGTTTTTTCAAGGCTGTTTTCGGGCGCACATGAATTTCTAAATTATCTTCCCATTCAATGACATCTGCGTTCACTCCGGATTTTCCGTGTCCATCCAAGCGGTCGTAAATTTTTTCTTCGGGACTCAAATCATCGTCAAACGCAAATACCGAATATGAAGTGAGCAGTCCGCTCACGATTGCCGAAACCAAAAGAAGTTTTGAAAAACGACGGCGCATACGATTCCTAAAAAAAGTTTCGCGCCATCCGTAGGCAGATTATCCCAATTCCCTGAGATACTATCTGATCGGATTTTGGGTCGAATTCTTTAAGAGAGCCAAAAATGGTATACGTCGGAACCGACACACCCCAAAAAAACGCCCTAATTTTAAAGTAAACAATAAAAATTTAATTAAAGGTGCGGGCCCGGCCTCCCCCCTAAATCAGCGTTCTTGTGCTATCCTGTCGGCCTCATGGCAAAACCAAAAACCGTATTTTCAATGGTAGGTGTTTCGAAGATTTATCCGCCCAATAAACAGGTTCTCCGCGATATTTATTTATCGTTTTACTACGGCGCAAAGATTGGAGTTTTGGGGCTCAACGGAGCGGGTAAGTCTACACTGATGAAGGTGATTTCAGGTGAGGACAAAAATGTTAACGGCGAAGTTCTCCCCAGTTTAGGGGTCACTTTTGGTTATTTGAAGCAGGAGCCCGAACTCGACCCCAGCAAGACGGTCAAGCAAGTCGTGATGGAGGGTGTGGGGCAATTGGGGAAAGACTTGGCGAGGTTTGAAGAGATATCGAACGCCTTTGCGGATCCCGATCTTGATCCCGAAAAAATGGAAAAACTTTTAGGGGAGCAAGCTGAAATTCAGGAGCGTATCGAAGCTAAAGACGGGTGGGATTTAGACCGTAAGTTAGAGTTGTCTATGGAAGCGCTCCGCTGTCCCCCGTCCGACACCCCGATCAAAAATTTATCTGGTGGAGAGAAGCGTCGCGTGGCTTTGTGTCGCTTGCTGATCCAACGTCCTGATGTGCTCCTGCTTGATGAGCCAACCAACCATCTCGATGCTGAAAGTGTGGGATGGCTTGAGCATTACTTGCAACACTACGAAGGCACTGTTCTTGCCGTTACCCACGATCGCTATTTTTTAGATAATATCGCGGGTTGGATTTTGGAGCTTGATCGCGGTCATGGAATTCCTTGGCAAGGGAACTATTCGTCGTGGCTTGAGCAAAAGCAAGAGCGACTCCGCCAAGAGGAAAAATCAGAAACCAAACGACAAAAGACCTTAGAGAGGGAGTTGGAGTGGATTCGCATGAGTCCCAAGGCCCGCCAAGCCAAGAGTAAAGCCCGCGTAAATGCCTATGAACAACTCTTAAATGAAGGCACGCAGAAGCGCGAAGAGGACATGGAGATCTTTATCCCCGCAGGTCCACGTTTGGGGGGTGTGGTGATTGAAGGTGACGGACTCAAAAAGGCTTATGGCGATAAGCTCTTGTTTGAGAATTTATCGTTCAAAGTTCCTCCCGGAAGCATTGTGGGGATAATCGGCGGTAACGGCGCGGGTAAAACAACTTTCTTTAGAATGTTGACCGGCCAAGAGAGACCCGATGCCGGATCTTTACGAATTGGTGAAACCGTTAAACTGGCTTACGTCGATCAGTCTCGGGATAATTTGAATCCCGAAAAGACGGTTTGGGAAGAAATCGCAGACGGAAAAAACGAAACCATTCTCCTGGGAAATCGCGAGGTCTCTTCGAGGTCCTACTGTGCTCGATTCAACTTCACGGGATCCGATCAGCAAAAGAAGGTAGGAATTTTGTCGGGAGGGGAGCGCAACCGTGTTCAGTTGGCTAAGGTTTTAAAGTCTGGGGCAAACGTCATTTTGCTCGATGAGCCTACCAATGATTTGGATGTAAACACGTTGAGAGCATTAGAGGATGCGTTAGTGAATTTTGCCGGTACCGCTCTTGTCGTATCCCACGATCGGTGGTTTTTGAACCGTATTGCCACACATATACTGGCTTTTGAAGGTGATTCACGTGTCGTGTTTTTTGAAGGCAATTACTCTGACTACGAAGAGGATAAAAAACGTCGTTTAGGCGCCGATGCCCTCCAACCTAAACGGGTACGTCATCGACCCGTGCAATCCCTTTAGGCGGTAAAAAATGTTTATTCGTGATTCTTGGGTTCAAGCCTCTCAGTTCCATTCTCTCCCTCAGCCCGAAGTTTTGGGTCTTGTTCATGAGCAAGTCAAAGAGGTCATAAAAAAACAGTCAAAACCCGTTGTGGTTTTTGACTTGGATTCCACACTTTTCGATGTGGGACCAAGAACATTTCATATTCTCCAAGAGTGGATTCAAACTCAAGACTCCCAGTCTCATCCGGAGCTCAGGGAGTTTTTCTCGAACTTGAATGTTTCGCATATGCGCTATTCCCTCGAAGACTTGTTGCGTGATCAGAGTCAAGACCCCGAGGATCACAGGTTTGCTCCCGGACTTAAACAAGTGAAAACGTTTTGGCGTAAACGATTCTTTAGTGATCCGTATGTAAAGTATGATCAGATCACATATGGTGCACGCGAGTTCGTGCAGGATTTGTATAACGAACAGGCAAGTATTGTTTACCTGACGGGACGTGATATTCCAGGAATGGGGTTCGGAACACGACAACAGTTGGAGGACCACGGTTTCCCGATTGGAGATCTGAGCCGCACCCGGTTGGTCATGAAACCCTCTCGGGCAATGGATGATCTAGAGTTTAAAGTGAGTGCAATCGAGTCTGCAAAAAATCTAGGTTCGGTCGTGGCAAGCTTTGAGAATGAACCTAAGAACCTTGTAGCGATGAAAAAAAAAATTCCGCAGGCCATGAATGTTTTTATTGAAACCACGGCAAGTGATCATCCCGCTCCTGCTGGTGAAGGGTTGTACAAAATCCGACACTTCGTTCGGTCGTGACGGGCGCTGTGGGGGATACGACAATGGATGTTTTACTGATCAGTCCTCCGCTGGTGCAAATCAACACCCCTTATCCAGCGACTCAGTTTTTACTGGGGTATCTGGATCAAATTGGAGTTAAAGGATCCCAACGTGATCTAGGGATTGAGTTGGTTTTAACCGCTCTTTCCCGAAAAGGGTTACAGGAAATTTTTGAAAAAGGGAGCAGGCCCACGCGTCCCGAAACCCAGTTTTTCTTTGATGCTCGCAACGACGTACTCCGAGTGATCGATGACGTCATCCTGTTTCTGCAAGGAAAAAATCCGACACTTGCGTTTAGAATTGCGGGGCGCACCTTGGTGCCCGAAGGCGGGCGATTTGCAAGCTGGGACGCTTCCGAAATGCCCGGGTATTTTGGGACTTTGGGTGTGCAGGATCAAGCTAAACACATTGCTTCCCTTTTTATTGATGATTGTATCGATTACATTCAAGACACCTTTGATCCTTGGTTTTCTTTATCCAAATCTCCATCATAATAAATCTGGCAAAAACCATCTTCTTCAATCATCCCTCCTTCAACTTTAGCTATTTTTTTAATAGCTGTTTCTAAAGAATCAGAAGCAGATGTTCTTTCAATTCTGTACAATTCATTGTAAGG
>JAIXVT010000287.1 GCA_027482725.1 Pseudomonadota bacterium
CAGACAAGGATTTGTTCACAAAGCTCAGGTTGTACCGTCCCATATACATGGCGGAATAAGTAAACCCTAAAGTAAGCCAGTTGAGTGCTCGACGCCGACGAAAGCCAGAAGAGTGTTTCATAGTAATACCGAGGATTTAACCGAGAGATCAAAAAAAAGCGAATGGAAATAGTGAGGAGAATTTTAGTGATAAACCTGAATTCCAAGCGACTCGAGTCGATCAATAAACCCCCTCGAAGGCTTAAGAGTGGTCATCAAGGCAATGGAGTATTGATCGGATAGGCCAAGCCAATCAAACAGCTGTTTCCAAAACTCGAGCTGCGCCACTACTGCAGCCCGATAATCGTCTTGAATATTTACTTTCCCAAAGTCCTTAGATTTAACTTCTACAAAAACGACTTTCGGTCGAACTGTCCCCGACTGAGGAATCACCTGGATTAAATCAATTTCTTTTCTGAGAATACGGTCATAAACATCTTTCGGGGTTTCGAGTCGGTTCTTTTCCTTTGAAAACCGAATCACCTCCGGATACGCCATGCCCAAACGCTGCCACTCTGAAGATTCAAAGTTTGGATCATCTACAACAGCCTGCTTCATCATCTGTAAATGATGAACAAACGTGTTGATTTCACCCAAGGTGCGTTTTGCCAAGCGACTATCAACCAAACCCCTAATGGTTATTGATCCAGCCCAAACATCGTCCAAAGCAAGTATTGCCCGTGCCTCAGCCAGTCCACCCTGTAAGCCTGACAAGGCCTCTTGAGACGCTTTTAAAGATTTAAACTCCCACATGGGCTTCTTGCCAAAAGCTTTTGTAATCGTTCTTTCTAAAGCTTGCCGGAACTCGGTAAAGTTCTTTTCCCTACTGACATCCCCTCCGAGATAGAACTCTGATAAATAAATCATGTCTTTGATCTCTTTTTTTACGCCGCCAAAAACTCCAGGAAGTCCATCCAAAAATCGAGAGTACTCGTTGGAGAGCAGGGTATGCATTTTTCTTTCCTTCGGAGCGTTCGCAAAAGCTTCGCTGTAAGCATGAAATTTTCGGGATATCTCCACAATGCTTTGATCGATCCGGGAAAACTTTTTTTGGAGCTGCGGAAAATCAAAAACCTCAGCGACAGGGTTAACTTCGAGTATTTCGGTACACTTAAACGCATTAACGAACGGATGTCGTGTTGGCTCTTTTTGGCGAGATTTTCCGGCTTGGGCAAACTCCGCGCCGAATGAAAGAAAAACAACAGCCAGCAAAGCAAGCCAACTCGCGCTATAACGGACTCCCCCGCCTCTACCCGACAAACCACGCTGAAGAGTTAGTCTCATTGAACACGCAGTCTAGCCTAATTCCGCGATAATAAAAGACGAATACAACTGAAAATTGTTAAGATATTTTTTGTAAATTCTTTTTATTTAAAAATCATTCACTTAAGTTAACAACAGGCTCGCCAAACCGCTTTTTTATGGTTTTAAACCGGTGCTCAAAGATCTGGGTCACATCACGCCTGACCAGTGGCGCCCCCACCAATTCCCCAACGAGCTTTAAAGGGAGCCTGAACAACACTCGGTCTTCGATAAGGGTGCCCCCACGGAACTCACGGAAGCGGTGCGTGTGATGCCATTTGGTGTAGGGACCTTTAAGCTGCTCATCTACAAAGCGCTGCCCATGTACCCACTCTGAGATTTTAGTTTGCCAGTGCACAGGCACACCGTGAATCTTAAGCGAATAATCAATGAGAGGGAGATCTGCCATATTTGGAGAAGACACCCGATCAATTTTAAAATTTAAAAATTCGGGGGTGATCGCCTCAAGATTTTTTGCATCTGAAAAAAATTCAAATATCTGGTCGATAGGTGTCGGCACCCACTGATCTGAAATGAACTCATCGTCCAAAGATTCAAAATTGGGGTGAAGCGAATTCAAAGCGGTGCCGATGTGATCATGCTTAAACACAAATCCAGCATGAATTATTTTTTGTGCTGAAGCTCGGATACTGGTCAACGCCATCGCAGCCATTTCCCCTAGTGCCAAACGAAACATGAATTCAGGCACGGGCAAACTGCATTCAAGCTTCATCGCCTCGTGTACGGCGCGGGTAAATTCAGTGTTAGTCACCGGATGAGGCGCGACCGCGTTATAGATTCCAGTTACGGACTGGGTTTTTATGGCGAAAACAATCATGTGGCATAAGTCATCAAGATGCACCCAACTCATCCAGGCTTCACCGTCACCAATAACTCCGGCTAAACGTTTGCGGACCAGCGGTCGAAGTTGGAAAAGCGCCCCCCCGGTTGCGCCGAGCACCACTCCAATGCGCAAGACAACAACACGAGCCGATGTTTTTTCCTGAAGCGCCAACGCCTCGTGCTCCCACACTTTGCACACTTCGGCCAAAAACCCCGCTCCTGGCGAACGACTTTCGTCGCACTGATCCGCTCCATTCTCGCCATAAAAGCCGACAGCTGATCCCCCCACAAAAACACCCGAAAAACTTACAGCGACCAAACCTGCCACGAGGTTTCTTGTCCCAAGCTCACGTGATTTTAGGATGCGTTCTTTTCTTGCGGGACTCCAGCGTTCGGCCGCAACCGATTCGCCTGCTAAGTGAACAACGGCATTCACCTGATGCAAACTAAAAAGCTGGGACCATGCGGCGGGAGGATTAGGCTCATTTTCAAAATCCCAAACCACTCCGTAGACGGGATACGGGAATGCTTCGAACGACGCAGCTTTTCTCCCCACAATTACGACCGCATCACAACTGAGATCCTGGTGTTGATCGAGTAGTGTTTTGACGAGCGCTTGTCCCACAAAACCCGTTGCTCCGGTAACGATGATCAGATTTTTTTGTGTTCCGTTTTTGGAGGTCAATAAGTCCTGAGAATGAGGCATACTCTTGTTGTACAAAATGCGACCCCGACATTCAATGTAAGCGTCAGAAAAACCGCCCAAAATACCGCTAATTTGTCGTTGTGCGTTCGATAAATTGTGAAGCGGCGCCAAAGAGCTGTTCTTTTTTTTGTGAATCCATTTTTTCCAAAGTGCGAGACATCATGGAGAGCCTTGGGTTTTTTGCAAAAAAGTCGACATGATCATGGATAAATTTCCAATACAACCCATCCCACTCCAGCGCCCAATCGGATCCACTCCCCCCAGGACTCTTTGGCTTTTTGAAATCACTCATTTTAAAAATGTAATTGGATCCCGAAATATAAGGCTTGGTTGCAAAAATTCCACCATCGCTAAAAATCCCCATACCCATGACATTGGGAGCCATCACCCATTCGGCAGAATCTATGAACATATCCATAAACCACTGGTAGGCATTTAAGGGCTGTACACGCGCAAGCGTCATCAGATTCCCTGCGACCATCAGACGTTCAATGTGGTGAGCATACCCCGTTGCCACAACCTTTTTTATGACATGATCCAAAACGGGATTGCGCGTGGTTCCTTCCCACCAACAGGGCTTCAACTTGCGGGTGTGGTTAAAAAAATTCCGCATCAAAAACTCGGACTCATAGTGGTCGTTCATTCCTTTGATGAACTCCCGCCATCCCATCACTTGTCGGACATAGCCTTCGACCGACGCAATGGGCGCCTTATTTTTTTTATGTGCCTGTAAAACACGATCCAAAACCTCTTTAGGGGTGATCAATCCCATATTCAAATACGGCGTCAAGACGCTATGAAAAACCTGATCAGATCGCATCGTGATCGCATCTTCATAAGGACCAAATAAATCCAACCGCTCCAGAACAAATTGTTCCAACTGCCGGCGCGCATCCGCGTGGGTGGCGGCGTAAGCAAACTGAGCGGCGTTACCTGGGTGATCCGGGTATTTTTCACTGACCTCGGCAATCACTTCCCGAGTGATAGACGAATGAGCGAATGCAACCGCAGGTGGCGGGGAAACATTCTGGGGTAACGGTTTACGGTTTTCTTGGTCAAAGCTAAACTGTCCGCCCACCGGATCTCCGGACTTTTCCATGAGAATCAAGCTTGATTTGCGCTGTTTCTCATAAAACGTTTTCATCAGCGGCTTTTTGGTTTGCCCGAGGTAGGTTGAAAATTCCTTACGCGAGGTTAAAAACCCAGGAGAAGGGTGGATAACCCCCGTTACTCCAAGCGAAACAAGAGTTTTTGCGATAAGCTCGCGGAACTGACGATCTGAAATATCGAAATGATGAAGCTCGGTGATTTTATGGTGCTTGATCCAAGCCCTAAGACGGTCTTGATAGGTGACTTTTGAGTCCGAGAAAAAGTATTTTAAATCTGCGATTTTTTTTATTCGTTCCGCAAAATGCCGCATTGCAGACAGGAATAATACAATTTTTTGTTGATGGATTTTATGACGTGTAATGAGTCCGTGGTCTTCTGCCATAAAGACCGGAGTGTTGGCAGCGAGTGAAATCGGGGGCGCTGAAATCCAGGCTTCGAACAATTGATCGCCTAAAATCAGCACCCCTACTTTTTTCATGTTCTGAAATTAAAAAAATCCACAAGGTTGATGGGTACGTTATTGGAAGAAATAAAATTTTTCAAAGCATCCCGCGCCGATGACACCATCACCCCTAAGGCTTGAATCTGTTGCACATCTAAACGTGCATCGGGCTGAAACCCTTGGAGTTCTCGCAAGTTTTTAAATTCCGTTTCGATTTTACTGAGCAAAACATACTCGCGGTTCTTAAGGACCTCAAGGATCACTTCTGCCGTGTCCGGGTTAACGCGATACACTTTACGACCGTTGCTGCGGTCCAAAATGATCACCTTGTACCCCAACAACTCTTTTAAGCTAATGCTCACTAAGGCTTTTGATACAACCAAACGACGGGTCAGTTCTTGTCCCGTCAACGGCCGGTTGGCGATAAACAAATGGGTCCAGATGCGACCATGAATGCTTTTAAAGCCCCAGTACTCCATGAAATCCCCGATCGTGTCCGCCAAGCGGTTGACCTGGGCCATTTGGCTGAGACCTGGACTGAGACCCACGGCAGATCCCGGGGTTGATTTTGTTCCTTGCACCTCAGGGTTTCCAGAGTCACTCATCACAGAACCTCCTTGGGTTGAACTTATCGCTGAGTTTAGATCGGATTTCGAATTCAAAGTGGCGTTTAACATCGCTTTCGCTCCATTGGTTTTGGGCTGCCCGATATAGGGAGCCCCTTGCCCTGAACCCAGGGACTACCACACTGTTTAATACCTTATAAAACTGTAATCTTTAAATGTCAATTGACTATTTTTCTAATAAAATCAAATAAATACCTGCTTTTTCGAATTGACTTTTATATAAAGTTAATGCACCCATAAACCATGAAGCCCTATGGAGTTCACTGGTTTAGACGAGATCTGCGGATCGAAGACAATCTTGCCTTACGGCATAATTTTAAAGCCCATCAGGGTCGGGTGCTGGGCGTTTTTTGCTTTGATCAAAAGTTTTTAAATCGCCCTGACTTTGGCGCAAACCGTTTTGGCTTTTTTTTAAAGACCCTCCAAACTCTTCAAAATCAAATGTCAGACTTGGGCGGAACCCTTCGGGTCATTGATGCTCGGGCAGTAGACTTCTTTTCTCAATGGCTCACTCAACTCCCCACCCAAGCCCGACCCCACCTTGTTACCTATGGCCGAGACTATGAGCCGTTTGCCCGCCAACGCGACCAAGAATGCGAAACCGCTTTTCAAAAGTTCGGAGTCCCTACTTGGACGTGTCGCGATCATGTTTTGATCGAACCCCACGAAATCTTAAAGGACGGTCCCGAACCTACGCCCTATAAGGTGTACACTCCTTTTTCAAAACGGTGGTTTCAAAAGTTCGAATCGGAAACAATACAAAATCGCATTCAGGAAATTACGCTGGGTAAAAATCTGGCCACAAAGAACGGCTCGATCTTTGCGCCTGTTCTCACTGAACTTGAAGCAATCTCGCCCCTTCCTCCGGACGCACTGAAGACATTCATTCGGGCCAATCAGAAAAAAGAAACCGTCATTATTCCAGAAAATGTGGGCTTTTCCTCGGCGCTGGGCCGCACCGACGAATTCAAAAATAAAATTGATCGCTACAGCGCCGTTCGGGACATTCCTATCTTGGACGGAACATCAAGGCTATCGATGTACTTTAAAAACGGATCCCTAACTCCCGGACAAGTCATTAAAGCGCTTGGCCTGAGCGGACCCGAAACCGCTAAAGATGAACGCTCATCGTTTAAGTTTTTTAAAGAAATCGTTTGGCGGGAATTCTACATCAGCATCCTGCACCATTTCCCGCACGTTGAAAAATCAGCTTTTCAGAATCAGTACGATGCGGTGGCTTGGCAAAGTAACTCCGCAAGCTTGGAGCGCTGGAAAACAGGGCAAACGGGATTTCCCATAGTGGATGCGGGAATGCGTGAACTCAACGAAACGGGCTTCATGCACAAC
>JAIXVT010000293.1 GCA_027482725.1 Pseudomonadota bacterium
GTCATGAATACCGACAATATGGCGTTATCGGGGCAGAGTATTGATTTTGGTCCGTGCGCGTTCTTGGACGAATACGATCCTCACGCGGTGTGGAGTTCGATTGATCATCACTCGCGCTACGCCTATCAAAATCAGCCCGCCATTGCCCGCTGGAATTTATCGGTTCTGGCGCAAACCGTCGCAGTGGCGTTAAATCCCCAAAAGCCCGAGGACGCACTCCAAAAGTTAGAACCGATTTGGACTCAGTTTGAGTCGCAATTTGCAGCGCATCGTGAGGCTTGTTTTGCCGCAAGGTTGGGGGTTTCGTTTGGTGATTTATCGGTCGATAGTCAAAGCAAAATCAGCAAAACGCTCGAACAGGCTTTGCAAACGATGGCCAAATACGGAGTAGATTTCACCCAAGGCCTTTTATTTTTGCGCGGGGAAGAAGAGGGAGTGTTCACTCATGCTCCCGCTCCTTCTGTGGCAGTGGAGCTTACCGCGATCAAATTACAGTTAGAAGATTTCAAAAAAAATCCAAGCGCTGGAACCAGTGGGGATTTCGATGTGCCACGTGGATTGAATCGGAAGCTGTATTACGTTCCGCGCAACCACGCGATTGAGGCCGTGATTACAAGCGCGCACCAAGGAGAAGTCCAA
The DNA here is from genome assembly GCA_027482725.1 of Pseudomonadota bacterium. Lineage (GTDB taxonomy): Bacteria > Bdellovibrionota > UBA1018 > UBA1018 > CAIMNF01 > JAIXVT01. The sequence continues at coordinate 640 of JAIXVT010000293.1, forward strand.
CCGTTTTTAGATTTATTACAAATTCTGCAAAATCCTTTTGAGCGCCATCCTAACGATGCGATCGTCTACCGCCACCCCGAACCGCAAGAGCGGGTTGGGGCAACGTTTTGCGGGACTTAGAAGTAAATACAACTAGTAACAGAGTATCCGGTTAATCCTTGCAAATACCGGCGTATTGGCCCCAAAAACCGAGGTATAAGTTGTAGATTCTTGTTGGGGCGAGTTTGTGTAGGTGTTGTGCCCGTTCAGCGTCTGCACTTCAAGCGCACCGTTGGCGCATCGGCCATTACTAATGATATTTTTACAAACCTCATAAGTGGTATTTAAAGTGGTGGTTACATAGGCATTGTTAACCTTCAGGGACGTCCACCCAGATTGCTGACACCCTTGGGTGTAAAGGCCGGTCATCGAGTAATTATAAGGAATCGGTATAGCACAATAGTCACGGCCATCGTAAGTGACAACTTCTCCGCGTTCGGAGCTTAATGCCCCAGAGGTACGTTGCACCGATATCCGGGTACACGAATCGGCACGTGCGCTGTTCCAGTTGTAGGTCGAGCTTGATCCGATACTTCTAAAGCAACTGATGGGACCTGTAGTGCTGTTTAAAACCACTTGGCTACAGCTGGATTGCGTCGTGTTTTGGCAGGTCCAGAAATCCGAGAAGTAGTTATTTCCTGCTTGAGCGCAAACCGTTGAACTTGAATTGCTCGTCGGGTAAAAAGTCAGTGCATTCAACTCGGGGGCATTTAGTGGAGGTTGTTGCGTACATGAGGCGATTAAGATTGCACCTAAAAAAATGTTCAATTTTGCGAATATTGATTTCATAAAAATGCACTCCCTTTAGAAACAACAATCCAAAGGTTTCCTTCGCGTCGGGATTCATTGATTTGGTAAACACTAGGCCCGCTGCTGGCTGGAGACGGAGTGAACGTGGATCCCGACGCATTTCCGGGAACGGCCACGGTGACGGGTGCGCGAGGGAGATAGGTGCGAATGCAGTTGTTGGAATCACGGCCATCATCCGGTAGACAGCGCGGCTCGTTGATTTGAATAAACCTGTAATAGGCATAAATGGACCCGTTTGGATTTTGCCAGAATCCAGGATTTCCATTTGTAGCAAGACTTGGGGTCACTGGGGCTACGCCGATAATGCAATCTGGTGTTGCCGTGGCATTCCTTCTCATCGCCCGCGACCCCGCGGGACACGATGCCATCAGGCGTTTTGATCCATTGGTGATGACGCTGTAGGATTGGCTATCGTAAACCGGGGTGTTGACCAATGCGCCCAGTTTATCTTGAGATACACGCCCTAACGGTGCGGCACTATAACACACACGAGAAGTGTTTTCGATTTGAACGGACTTAGGTGTGCAGCGCGATCCAAAAGAAAGTCGACATTCTGTTTCGTCGCTAAAGTATTCCCAAGAAACACTCTCGCATGCGGGAGTGAGTGGATTAACTACGCGCACCCAGCAGGATAAGTTTGTTCCGTTCATGACCTGCAGTTGGCAGGTGAACTGGGCATTGGCTTGGCAGGGGAGCTCATCGGTAAAATAATTGCTCCCGTACCCTGAGCACGTAGGCACGTTTGGGTTTCCCCCGGTATTTGACGAAGTCGTGCTTGAAGAAACCCCGCCATTTTTGGAACACGCGGTGACCACAATAAATATCATTACGAGAAATATTTTTTTTGGATCCATCAGAATCCCCCTTTTTAGAGGGTAAACCAGGATCATCAGGCCCTAAAGTTACGACACAACAGGCGGAAAAAAATGCCGGGTTTAAGGTGCTTCGCAATTTTTTTGGAAGTCTAAATTGTCAGAAAATTTTGCTGGAACAGTCCAGCCTAGCGTATGGTGATTGACTTCATTTGGAGTATAGTAGCTTTGAACAAGTTCAATTTGTTGATTAAGGTGAGCCTGAGGCCCTTGGGTCAGGGTCACCGCAGGAGTTAAAAAACTGAAAGTACAAAATCTACCGGTTAGGTCCATAATGTCGTTACGATGGCATGTGCCATTTTTAAGATAACCTAAGCTGAGAGCTACCGAGCCATTTGTAGGATGAGTTACAGATTGAATAAAGAACTGATTTGTCGATCGTCCATTTGGTTTAATCAGACACCGAGCGTCCTTACTCTCGTTTGAATTACCTTGAATGAGTTCAACAGTATAGTCATTCTGATTGGGCATTTCGGTAGGGCAGCGGGCTGCAATGACCTTTTTGCTTAGGGTAGGCGATACGTAAAATATCGGAGTTTTTGTTCCGGAGGTATCCCTTCCGAAGTCTATTAAAGCAAAGTCGCCATCACCGTCAAAATAAGGATCACCTCTGTATGAGGTGCTGGAAATAGTGCTATATGATGGGCTTTGGCGCGGAGATTTCAGGATATCGCAATAGAAATCGCCCCATTCTAAATTTTCCCAGTTATTTGTTTTTTGAATGCTTGCAACTTGGGGTTGCTGAACGGATCCGTTAGTAGAAGGTAA
>JAIXVT010000043.1 GCA_027482725.1 Pseudomonadota bacterium
GCTTCAACACTTGGTCACCGTGCTCCACCGGAATAATCCGTAGGCCTTCTTTGATCTCGAACGGAACTTTTTTCAAATCCGCCACATTGTCTTTGGGGATGAGTACCGTTTTGATCATAGCGTTCTTGGCAGCCAACAGTTTTTCTTTAAGCCCGCCGATAGCCAAGACGCGTCCACGTAACGTGATCTCTCCGGTCATGGCCACATCGCGTTTTACCGGGATTTTGGTCAACGCACTGGTAATTGCTGTCGCCATGGTGATGCCCGCAGAAGGACCGTCTTTAGGAACCGCTCCTTCAGGGACATGCAAGTGAATGTCTACGTTCTGGTGAAAATCCGTAGGCAATCCAAGTGCATCTGCACGTGATCGCACATAGCTCATCGCCGTCGCCGCAGATTCCTGCATCACTTCGCCAAGTTTCCCGGTAATTTTTACGTTACCTTTTCCTGGCAATACGCTCACCTCGATCTGGAGCATCTCTCCACCGACTTCGGTGTACGCCAAGCCATTGGTCAAGCCGATCTCGTGATTGTCTTCGAGTTTTGATTTTTGGAATTTTGCTGGCCCGAGCAAATCTTCCAAATCATCCGCTTTAATCGTGATCTTGACCACGGGTCCATGCTTTTTCATCGCCGCAGGATCCGCTTGGATATCGACAATTTTCTTCGCAACCTTTCGACAAACGGTGGAAACCACGCGCTCCAAGTTACGCACTCCGGCTTCCCGTGTATAACCCAAGATCAAAGACCGAATGGTCTCGTCTTCAAGCTCGATATTGCCCACTTGCAACCCGTGAAGCTCCATTTGTTTTGGAAGCAGATACTTACGGACGATATTAAATTTCTCAATATCGGTGTATCCGGAAATCGTGATGACCTCCATACGATCCAAAAGCGGTTTAGGAATGTTATGCAACGAGTTCGCAGTCAACACGAACATCACTTTAGAAAGATCGTAATCCACCTCCAAGTAATGATCGCCAAATGTGCCGTTCTGTTCTGGATCAAGCACTTCCAAAAGTGCACTCGACGGATCTCCGCGGAAATCCATGCTCATTTTGTCCACTTCATCCAAAAGGAAAACAGGGTTAGATGACCCGGCTTTTTTGAGCGACTGGATGATTTTTCCAGGGAGCGCCCCCACGTAAGTCCGTCGGTGTCCCCTGATTTCTGCCTCGTCACGAACGCCACCCAAAGAGGCACGAACGAATTTTTTATTCAACGATTTTGCGATGGATCGCGCCAAAGACGTTTTCCCTACACCCGGAGGCCCTGCAAAACAGATGATTTGTCCTTTAGAGTTCTGGGTAAGTTGACGAACGGCCAAGTACTCAAGCAAACGCTCTTTGACATCCTGAAGTCCATAATGGTCTTCGTTCAAAATATCCTCAGCGTGCTTTTGATCATTACGGTCTTCGGTGTACTCGCCCCAAGGCAACGTGATCAACCAGTCGATGTAGTTGCGCACCACGGTGGCCTCGGCAGACATCGGCGACATCATGCGGAGTTTTTTCAGCTCTTTAGTCGCTTTCTCCTTAGCCTCTTTGCTCATGGCCTTAGTCTTGATCTGTTTCTCAATCGCAAGGAGTTCGGCCTTAAACTCATCTTTTTCCCCGAGTTCTTTTTGAATGGCCTGCATTTGCTCATTCAAGTAGTACTCTTTTTGCGACTTCTCCATTTGTTTCTTAACTCGTGTGCGAATGCGGCGCTCGACTTGGAGGATTTCGATTTCCCCCTGCATCAACTCCAATAATTTCTCTAGCCTTTTGGTAGGCGAGAGAATTTCAAGCAACCCTTGCTTGTCCTCGAACTTTAAATTCAAATGGGCAACAATCACGTCCGCAAGCCGGGAAGGCTCCTCGATCCCATTCACACTCATCAACATCTCTGGAGGAATGCGTTTGTTCAGCTTGACGTAGTTTTCGAACGTAGCTTTTACCGAACGAATCCAGCCTTCGATCTCGACATTTTTATCTGCGAGTTCTTGAACGATCTCGACTTCCGCCTCGATCATCGCATCGCTTTCCATGAACTTCAGCATGCGCGCGCGTCGCTTCCCTTCGATCAACACTTTCACCGTGTTATCAGGGAGTCGTAGAATCTGAAGAATAGTCCCCAAGGTGCCGACTTCGAAAATATCGCCCTCTGTGGGATTGACTGTAGTGGCTTGTTGCTGTGCGACCAAAAAGAGTTCTTTTTTCTTTTCGACGCACTCCTCTAGTGCATTGATTGATTTTTCACGTCCAACAAAAAGAGGCACCACCATATGGGGAAAAACAATGACCTCTCTCAAGGGAAGTAAGGGTACTGTAATTTTTTCTGCCTTATCCGAAGATTTCTCGGTGCGGTCTGATTTGGATTTGCTCATGGCCCTAAGCGATTAGAGGCGAGAAGAATTCTCCCCTCGTGCTCCTTCCTTTGTTTATTTCATCACATCGAACCAAATAAAAAAACCGAAGGAATGCATTTCCCTCGGTTTTTTTGAAAATAATTTTTTTCAACGAATTAAGCTGACTCTGCGCTGGGCTTAGATGTTGCCTCAGTTGTAGGCTCAGCATGCACCACAATCGGACGCTCTCCCTTTTCGACCGAAGCCTTGGTCACGATGACTTTTTTTGCAGTTTGATCGTTGGGAAGCTCAAACATCACATCCAACATGGATTGCTCAACAATAGCACGTAGGCCCCGGGCACCCGTTTTCCGTTTGATCGCTTCACGAGCTACCGCAGTCAATGCATCAGGCTCAAACTCAAGCTCGACGCCATCATACTCCAATAAACGGGCATACTGTTTAGTGAGCGCATTTTTGGGTTTAGTTAAAATTTCCATCAATGTTTCTTCGGTCAATTCCTCCAAAGTTGCGGTTACCGGAACCCGTCCGATAAACTCGGGGATCATCCCAAATTTCACCAAATCTTCTGGCTCGACATCAGCAATCAACTTGGAGAGGGTCGATTCTTCCTTGGAGGTAATGTTGGCATTAAACCCAAGTGCGCGCTTGCCACGACGCTGGGACACAACCCGATCCAAACCCACAAACGCCCCACCGACGATAAATAAAATGTTGCGGGTATCGACTTGGATAAATTCTTGCTGCGGGTGTTTACGCCCACCTTTGGGCGGAATATTCGCTATCGTCCCTTCCATGAGCTTTAAGAGCGCCTGCTGAACGCCTTCTCCGCTCACGTCTCTTGTGATCGAAGGGTTTTCGCTTTTCCGGGATATTTTATCAATTTCGTCGATGTAAACAATTCCGCGCTGGGCTTTTTCGACATTGAACTCTGAATTTTGAAGGAGATTCAAAATAATGTTTTCAACATCTTCACCTACATAACCTGCTTCGGTTAACGTGGTCGCGTCCGCAATCGCAAAAGGAACGTTCAAGATACGCGCAAGCGATTCGGCCAAAAGCGTTTTCCCGGACCCCGTAGGACCGATCAATAAAATATTACTCTTCGACAGTTCAACATCTTTGCCGCCTTTTTTCAGTTGGGCCTGATGCTGAATGCGCTTGTAGTGATTGTAAACGGCGACCGATAAAATGCGTTTCGCTTTGGTCTGTCCAATGACGAAATCATCTAAAAACGCTTTGATCTCGGACGGCTTAGGAAGCTTGGGCTGACCAGACGCGGTTGCGGTTTGTGTGCCGTCTTTAGCGCCTTCGTCCCTAATGATGTCGTTGCACAAGTCGATACACTCGTCACAAATGTACACACTTGGCCCAGCGATCAGCTTTTTCACTTCACGCTGCGATTTTCCGCAAAATGAGCACGTGAGATTTCCGAAACTGTCTCCAAACTTTTTACTATCCACGCTTATTTCCCCCGTTTCTCGACGACTTTATCAATGAGCCCGTATTCCACGGCTTCTGCTGCGGAAAGGTAATTGTCGCGATCCGTATCGCGTCGAATGGTTTCGATGTCTTTCCCCGTGTGCTCCGCCAGCATTTGATTGAGTCGCTCTTTAAGCGATAAAATTTCTTTGGCTTGAATTTCTATATCACTCGCTTGGCCGCGTGCTCCGCCCAGAGGTTGGTGAATCATAATCCGAGCATTAGGGAGTGCGTAGCGCTTTCCTTTCTTCCCTGCCGAAAGCAAAAAAGCGCCCATGCTTGCGGCCATTCCTAAACAATAGGTGGCCACATCACACTGAATAAAATTCATGATGTCGTAAATACCGAGACCGGAATACACCACTCCCCCCGGAGAGTTGATATAGAGGTGAATATCTTTATCAGGGTCGTTCGACTCCAAAAAGAACATCTGCGCAATAAGCAGGTTTGCAACCGTGTCGTTTACTTCGGTTCCTAAAAAGATGATGCGATCTAAAAGAAGACGCGAATAAATATCGTACTGTCGCTCTCCGCGTGCCGTCTGTTCAATCACTATCGGATTGGGAATATAAGCTCGCGCGGGGTCGAACCCCACGGTTTCGGGTTGTACCAAATGGTCGGGAAGGCGTGAAAACTTGGGCGCGTGAATCATAGTCGTTCCTTTTTTAGGCTACCTTCATTTGATCGGATTAAAGGCGCTCTACCTTAAATCCGGTCTTTAGATTATCAAGAGCGTACCACGAGCGTCTTGAGTCAATGCTCTGTCTTGGTGTAAAGCTTTCACCCCTACGTGTCAAATCAACATAAACAATTTAAAAATGACGTAAAAATGAACTGCCCGGGGCCATAGCCATCGTCTACACTCAAAAGATGTCTAGCAAAACTCCTGCCGAATCGGCGGTCTTCATGACCGAACTCGTCCTGCCCAGTCATACCAATGCATTGGGTTCCATTTTTGGGGGAGTACTGATGTCCTGGATCGATATCGCGGCGGCGATCGCGGCGGGTAAGCACGCAAGATCCACCGTGGTGACAGCATCTATTGATGCACTCCACTTTATTCAGCCCATTCGCCTAGGCCATGTGGTGGAACTGAAGGCCAGCGTGAATTACGCGGGCAAGACGTCCATGGAAGTGGGCGTGCGTGTGGATTCCGAAAATACGGTGACGGGAGAACGCGTCCACAATGCGAGTGCCTACCTGACCTTTGTTGCGCTCGGCCCAGACGGAAAACCGAAAGCCGTACCGGAAATCAGTCCTGTGAGCGACAGCGAAAAACGCCGTAACAATGCCGCAAAACAGCGCCGCGCATCGCGGGTGCAGTTGGCCGAAGCACTGAAGGCGCAGGAGCGGGGGAAGTAAATCGAAGAGCCTTCCCTACAAATTAAAAAAAATAAAAATTGTAATTATTTCGCTGTCTGTTCGGATAAATTTATTTCGGGGCTGATTGGGCGGAAAAACACCTCCGCACTAAAAATGGTTGGAACGAGCGAATGAGGACCAATGTTTGGTATTTTTTTTAAATCTCTTTAAGATGCGGCATCTCTCGTACATTTATTCCTCCCGCCCCGTGTTGCGGGTTCTTATCTGAAATCGACCCATCATCTTGAGCTTGAGATCATGCCCCGCGCTCCGGGGACGTTGCAGTCGCGCGGATTCGGCAGGAGTAAATGTACGAACGATCGAAGTTCAGCGGATAAGAGAAGTTGGGAGCGGGAATTTCTTCAACTCGACATTTCAGACTTATCGGGATTTTAAAATTAACGTTCAAA
>JAIXVT010000032.1 GCA_027482725.1 Pseudomonadota bacterium
CACAAAATACTTTTGCATTCAGACTGTTTCACGGGCCCGGCGATAGTTTTGGGTCACCCGACCTGAACGACATCCACATTGATGCGTTTGAAACAACACGGGGATTAGAGCCCGATCGCTACGTATGGGTGACTCACAAAAAAAAACTAACTCCTGAAACCCTTACCCTATTAGAAGAATACTTTAGAACGATTGGCGTTGCAGGTGCCGTATCTATGGACCGATCGTCACGCGAACCCAAAGTCACGGCATTGCCTATTTTTGGAACGATCCCCGCACAGCCTATTGTCGTGATTGAAAACGGAATTCCGTTTTCAATCCGACTTGTGGGCTCCAAACACCCTGGGCTATTTTTGGACCTTGAGCCCCTCCGCCGCAAGTTGATGAGCTATTGCACCAACAAGACGGTGCTCAATGTTTTTGCGTATACCGGCGCCTTATCCCTCGCTGCGGCAAAGTCGGGTGCAACCCATGTGACTCATGTGGATCTATCTGCGCCAACCAACACGTGGGCAAAGGAAAACTGGGAATTGGCAAACTTACCGGAGGACCAGATATCCATCCACACTCAAGACACGTTTGATTTTTTAGAAATCGCGATAAAAAAACGACGGCAATTTGATGTGGTGATTTCTGATCCGCCGTCGTTTTCACGGGGATCGAAACGCACGTTCAGTACAGCAAAAGATCTCGATAAATTACACCTTGCTCTTTTAAAGGTGACTGCACCAGGAGGTTTGCTGATTACGAACATTAACTCTGAAAATCAAGCCGAAACGGATGTTTTAAAGTCCATTGCAGCTTGCGCAAAATCCCTAAGCAGAACAGCCCAAATCATTGGGCGCATCGATTTGCCCGAAACTTTTCCCACCGCACCGAACAATCCATCATCGCGGTATCTTAAGGGGTTTTTAGTGTCCTTGGGGTAATAATCTGCTTTGAAACTTCTCCAAAAAGATTGAAAGTTCGTTGAAGGATCTTGTAATAAACTCGGCAACACTGTGATCAGATTCCTTATAACTCGCAGGAACCCAAGCCCCGTAGAAATCATCTATCTTAATTTGTTTCATCAACGTTTCAGTATTGTCCCGATGAAAGCTTTCAATTGTTTTGACAACGTCCTGCCCGTCATCAAGAAAATCCACAATACTTAGGCTCTGCTCATGAGAAGCATAAAAGAGCGAAAAATCCAGTAGCAGTTTTTTCTCGGAAGAAAGTTTTGGGTGCAGTTCTCGATAAAAAACTCCCAACTCCTTTAACCTAGGCGCATAGCCGTTGCCGTAAGCATATTCCATTTCAATAGCGTGAAAAATATCATGGTCAAAAAATTTATCCGGAAAAAAGACTTCACCATCAACTTCGGTTGGATCAGCAACCACTCCTAAAGGAAATATTCCTTCGCCTAACAGTCTATTAAATGTCGTCAGCCCTATCGAATCAGAGAATGTAGGTAATAACAAAACATTGGGGAAAACACCTAAAAATTGAGAGATGTAATTTTGGTTTAGTTTAATATCAATTTCTCTAATTTTTCTTTTTTCTCGGGGAGTCAATATGGTGCTCACCCTAAGTGCATGATCCAAAACCAACCGGTAACTCACACTGTCCGAGTGGATCCACTTTCTCTCAAGCTCCCCAAGCGCCTCGCTCCGCGAATTCACATCGTAGGCACCATACTTCCCAACTTGGGCTGCAAGACCGCGTCGTGCAAACTCAAACAGTCTTCCGGCAAGCTCTCTTAGTTCCTTAAGCGGCGTATCCACGGTTACCCCCGGCTGACGGAGGATTTCTGAATACTGGTGAGCTTCTCCCACCAGGGATTCTCCCGCGCGATATTTTTGGGATAACTGCTCAATTTGCTGATCCCGTGTCAAAAGCGCTTGGGAACAATCTAATCCCGAAACGGCAACCTGCCCCCAAAAGGCGGTCAATATCCACAATGCGGACGTAAATCTTTTTTCCATCTGAGTTTACCCTATATCTGTTGATAAAAAAAAATCAACATTACACCCCCTGTCTAAGGTTTAGACAGCTGCCTGAACACTAAATAGCCAAACTATAAAAAATCCTTTAGTTCCAAGGACTACCGGTTGGCATAGCCCTCGCTTATTGCATAGGCATGAGAAGCTCAATCCAGTTTGGTGGTTTACTTGTCGCCCTGTCTCTGTACGCAACTGCGCAAGCCCTTGCCGAACCCGCACAAATTTTCACCAATGTCAGTAGCGCGAAAGAAAAAAAGATGATCTATGATACCGTTCATCAGGCTCGGATCTACGCTCCAAACTTAGTCAAGATTCTCAAATACGACGGCGAAGCCCTGTTAGGGGAACCCACCAAAACCCAGGTGGATATTTACAAAATGAGTGATCTTGGACCCGAGAAAACATTCTCTACCCAATTTTTAGGTGAGCCCAACCGTCCAGCCCTCCTTCAAATTTTTTCTGAATACGCAGTAAAGCACTCCGTTAAGGATGCCGAGCTGGCTACACGGCCGTAATCTAAACGACCACAATCTACACAGCAATTATCTACACAGCCGTATTTGATACGACTGTAACGCGGTAAACGCGCTACATCCCGGCTGAGATCCTGTTTTGATCGAAAGCTCTATTCGGTTACCGTAGGAGCATTTTGCTCTGAGGGAGCACTTACACTTCCCGGAAGCGTAGACATCGGCTGGCCTTTTAACACCAAACGTAATTCGGTCGCACCTCGGGGCCCACGTGGAGCACGCTCTGGACGGTTGCCTTCAGGTTGGCGTGGGCGACGCTCGCCCTTAAACTCCCCGCGAGGTTTCCGATCACCGAACTCGCGGCGTGGACGTGCAGGTTTTTCCGCAGATCCCGGAGCGCCTTGCGGGTCGCCAAAACTTTTTGGGCGATCCTCTGCACTTCGGCCCTCTCCACTTCGGCGACGTTCATTGCGCCCATCACCGCGTGGCCCTCGTTTATCGCCCCGTTTTCCGTCACGAGGACCTTTTGCAAATCGTCCTTTACCCGCAGCAGCTTGTGGGGGCGCTGGAAAAAATTCCATCCCGAACAAATGGTCGGATTTTTCCACCAAGCCTGCGGGAGCTTTTTCCCCTTCGGCGGGCTTGGGGTAAACCAACACACGTTTCACGCGGTCTTCTTTGCCCGCAATCATTTCTAAAGCGGATCGAAACAACGTGAGTTTCGGTTCTTCGAGTTTTAACGTTTCCGTCAGATGGGCATTGAGCGCATCGTCGGTTTTTCCTAAAGCCTTAACCTCTCGGAGCGTGAAGCCCGAAAATTCTGTCATTGTTTTCATAGGGATGAATTTACTCTGAGCCAACACGGGAGATACGTCAAGTTAACGGGATTGATTTAATTTCTTAAAAATTGAAATCATTGCCCTATAAATTAGGCATTTTCGGACCATTTATCGGTAGAACAAATCCGTTGAAGTCGGTATCCTACTTCCCTTAGGTGAAATCATTATGAGCATGGTTTATTTCGTCCCTGCAAAACAACGAAAAATTGCCCTCGCAGCAGCGCAGTCCGATGATGATCCCGTGTTGATTATCGGAGGATCAGGAACAGGTAAAGGCGCACTTGCGCGTTGGATTCACCAAAACAGCTCACGTTCATCGCAACCCCTGATCGAAACGGAAAAGTCCCGATCGATCTCCGATCAGATCCGCGAAGCGAACAGTGGCACCTTGATTGTCGATGATGTCTCTACCTATCCGGTAGCGGAACAAATTGTTCTTTTGAATTTTCTCAAAACGCGGATGATTCCCATGAATGCCAAGTCCGCGGACAAAGCAGTACCGATGATTGCCAATGTGCGCATCATCGCAACGTCATCACCACAGATTGACTCCCGTGCTCGGGCGGGAATGTTCAACGACGAACTGTTGCTCAGGCTGAGCAAAAACCGACTGGAAATGCCTCCCCTTGTGGAACGCGAAGAAGAATTCGGGGACATCGCCATGGGAATTTTACATGAAATTACTCATGAGCTTCACAAAGAGTACATTAAAGGATTCTCGGAACAAGTGTGGTCGCAGTTAAAAAATTACGATTGGCCCGGAAACTTGCGGGAATTGCGCAACGTTCTGCGCGTGGCAATTTTAACCTGTGATTCTGAGCGGGTGGAAAGCTCAGACCTTCCCGACTTCGGTCATGATAAAATCAACTTTCAAGCCACCCGATCCGAGTTTGAAAAAATCTACCTCTCAGAACTTCTCCGTAGCTTTAATCACGATTTGGACAAAGTGGCCCGCGCCAGCCGAATGGAGCGCATGCCTTTATTGGAAAAGCTGAAGCGCTACGGCCTTATCCATTAATTAATTTTTTAGACAGAAACAGCCAGGCTTTTCTCTGACGTATTCCCCGATGCGACCGGACTTGATCAAATCCAGTTAGGGAATTCGGAGTCTAATCTCGCTATCAAGATTCAGCGACGACCAGTTTAATCAGTTCGAATCGAGGGTCATAGTTTCCCTCAGCGTGGGTTTTGCAACACTTTGCACACGCGGCTTTGGGAAGAACTTTTCGGGTAGAAACCTGAACATTGCACATCTTGCACTGGTAATGGTGTTTATAGGGTCGGTGTAACGGAACGGCGTTGTAACGACTTACCCCCATACGCTCCATAATCCGATAAAACTCTACGGTGTGGCCATAAGGCTTTTTTGAAAGCCAAAGGTAATAGTGAATCATTTCGTGACCGACAGTATCGCGGATGTAAAAATCAGAGCTGTCCACCCGCAACAAATATTCGGCGACTTCGATCACAGGACACGCAGGATCTGGAATAAACCGACCGGCCGTAGATTTAAGACGCGAATTAAAGCGCAACACGGGCTCCGGCAAGTCCCCATTAAAAAATTCGCGATTCCATGCTTCGAACACATTGAGCAAGTCCATCCTAGACCCCGTGCTCTTAGCATATTTATTAAATAGATTTTATTGAATAGGTAAAACCTACCTGGAAAAAAACACCCGCAAAGCACCGCCTCCGCTGGCCTCTTCGGTGGCACTGACATACGGCAGGGTTTTAACAAGGGTTCGGATTCCTTCTCGCAATGCACCCGTCCCAAACCCGTGAACAACAAAAAACTCGCTTTTTCCCGAGCGAAAAGCCCGATCAATCTCTTGACTGACGATACTCATAGCATCATCTAAGCGCTTACC
>JAIXVT010000164.1 GCA_027482725.1 Pseudomonadota bacterium
CTGGAATTCGTCAACAGATCGCTGTATGGCTTCCGCATTGGTAGATCCCGGATACTGAATCAACAATCCGATCCCGTGCGCAGGAACAGAGCTAAAATTTACTGAATTGAGTCCATCCACAATCGCCTTGCCTTGTTTTGCGACGTTCTCCATGAGGCCTTCACTGTGGATGATGTCTAAAATCCGGGCGCCTCTCAACAAGGCATCACTTGAAACCCTGATGGTCGGACGCCAATTTGCTAATGATTCACCTATTGATCGTCCATAACTTGGGAGCCCTTGCACATGATTTCGTTGCACAGGAATCACCGCTGAAAAATGAAACATTTTTCCGATAATGATGAGATCCGGCTCAAACCCTTCGTAATGTTGGTACCCAAAAAACTTACCTGTTCGTCCACCGCCAGTTAAAACTTCATCGGCAACAATCAAGACACCGTAACGGTCACATAAGGTGCGCAACCGGCGAACAAAGTCTTTTCGGAGCATCAGCACACCATTTGCCCCAAGTATCGGCTCAAAAAAAACAGAACGGACGCGCTTACGATGGAATAGAACGGGGCCAAGCAGTCCGCCGGTGATCTGAGTTTCAAGACGGCGCAAAACAGAATCTTCAAGTTTTTTGACTTTCTTTAATTCCTCTGGAGTAAGGGTGTGCTCGTCCACCACATACGGTCCCACCATGGATTCGGCCATTTCTAAATCTGTAAGGTTAATTCCGCGTGAAGACCCGAAAGATCTTGTAAAGAGCGCGACCCGACCAAAAGTCTTTTGGCTCAGATAAGTCAGGGTGTGAAGCACAGCATCTGACCCGGACTGAAAAAAAACAGCACGTTCCATTTGCGCATGGGATGGGGCCAAAAGCCTAAACTTATTCAAAAACTCCTGAAATGCAAAATGCCCCGTGGGTTGCTTATCCTTGCTCACCCTACCCGTAGAAAAATCCGAAAAATAAGGCTCTTGATCTGCACGCCGTTTAAGCTCCAACGCATCGGGGTGCATGGAATCCGAACGGTGGCGGGGCAACACTTCGACACCATAGTTTCGATTGAGATCAAGCGCGTCTTGTTTTTTTTGGGCTTCTGTTAACGAACCGGAAATACGATCCTGATACCCCTTGAATACTTGATCTGCATAACGTTGGGGGTTGCGAACCAAATCACCTTCAGGAATTTTGAGATGGCGTTCGACACGGGACAAGAGATCGCCGTTCACTTGCGCCAGTTTTTTTTGCGTAATTGCATGAAGAATGAATTCGAGATCGGAGACCGAAATGGGCGTAAGAACATCCCGACAAAAAACGGGAGAACGAGGCGTCGGTTTAACTATTTGTAAAGGTTGTAAAGGAGAATCCCCACCGCCAGGAGACGCTCCCGCAATGGATAACAACACCACCAAAAAAATATGCACCTCAGGACTATAGCAGAACCCGGGGATAGACACCAGCTTAAGGGATTTTAAACGAAAACAACTGATCATCCCGCTCAATGCCGGGCCCCCGCTCGGGATACGATCACGGCCGGGGAATTACTTTACGGCGCCGGCGGCGGCTTCTTGGGAGGTTTTGTTGCCGCCCCATCTTTTATCAGCGGAGTAGCAGGAGGTTGCGCAGGCTTTTGCGAGATTTTCGCATTCGGTTTTGGATAGATTCCCACTGACGAGCTTGCGTAAATTACTTAATAAACTTTTCATTTCCTCAATACTTTTATTTTCCAGTTCAGATTTTTTTACGCTATTCGCGTCCGTAGCAGTTCTGAGACACGCAGCCAACCCCGCCTCCGTGCACTGCTCGCATTCTTGCCCGTTGCTGTTACCCACACTATTACACTGCGATCCCAAACATGAATTACTCCCGCACAGCCCTTCCACGTTCATGTCGCCGATTAATTTGTCCAAATCTTCCCGCAAGCGGTCTTGTTCTGATTTTTTATCTTTGCGGGCATCCGCAAGCTTGGTCCCGATATCATCAAAACTTAACGATTCGGGGTCGATCATTCCCCCTGCAGCTTTCCCGATCACCTTGGACCAGTCTTCTGGAGATTTGAAAACTCCAGCGGGTCCGCGCGGCGGTGGGCCTTTGTCCCCGGGATCAAGCTCCAAGTCCGCGCCTTCTTTGCTCAGTTTTAAATCTTTGACATCGTGAATCCCCAACGCCACCAAATGTTTTTTATAATCCCCAAACGACCGCCTCAATGTGGATTGCAATGTTGCCAAGCTTGTCCCTTTTTGCGCCAACACGGCCTGAGCTTTTCTAAACCCCTGTTGTTGAATTTGCGCCCGTTGTTGGGACAGTTGATTTTGCGCCTGGGTGGCTTGATCTACTTTGAGTTTTGCCACCTGCACGCATTGTTTGATCCCTCGGCATTGGATGGCGCTCGGGGGGACACGCCCCCCCCCTGAAAAATTCCTCGTCACGGTAAACGCGCCATCATCATTCAGCAGGTCCTCAAGTTTGTCCCTGAGCTGAGTAACGCAAGCTCTCATCAACGTCGAATTGTTTTGAGTACAAGCCCCCGTCTTGATCGTGCGCGTGGTTAACCCCAACGCTACAATGTTTTTTTCGAATACCCCACTGAGTGCATTGATGTTTTTGCGAAGTTCTGAATTGAGATTCTCTTGGTCACCCTGCATCTGCACCACTTTGGACGAAATCTCGGGGTCTTTCGTCAATAGAAAACTGACCCGGCGGTTTCCCTGCTGAAAACACCCATCTAAAACTCGATTTAACATCGGCCCGATATTCACTTTGCTCCGCGTGGACAAGTCGGACATCCGCTGGGCCAAACGGTTTTTGATGTCGGCGTTATTGATTTGAGACGGAACATAAGACTCTCCCTCTAGACCCTTGGTGTTCTCGTCTTTAACCATCCGCTGGGCTTCGTTCACGATGGCCTCAAAATCCGCAGCATCATTGCTCCCGCGGTCGCGGTTTCTTTGGGTATTGACTCGGGCGGCGGCCCCAAATTCCAATTGGTTTTTGATGTACTCAAACGGAGAACACACCGCATGCACCCGCTTGGTTCCATAAATGGGATTTCCCTGAGGGTCTTTCCCTACCTGAACCGGACGCAAACACTTATAACTGGTCGTCCCTTTACCGCCCATTCCCACAAAGTTTTTATCTTCTTTTAAACAGGAGCTAATAAAGTCGGCGCGTTTTTGATCCAGTTCCCTTTTGATGTTCCGCGAGTTTTCTTTAATTTTTTGTTCATCATTTTTGAATTTCGCAATCGAAGTATCGGCGGACATCAACGCATCGGTCACTTGTTTTTCTGCGGCGATCAACCCTACCGACAAAGATCCTTTGGTCAACCCGTCCGGACTTAACCATTCGTTGAGCTGTTGCACTTGGCCGTTAATCGCGGATTCGTCGGTGTTGATGGCCCCGATGGATTGGTTTTCTCCCTGCACACTGTCTTGAATCGCCTTACTGTAGGCATTGAGCGCTTTGTCGATCACCCCTTTTTGGCACGCCAACTCGGTTTGATAGGCGGCCGCAACTTTCAAATCACGCTCGGTTTTTTCATCACTCCCCAAGCAGTCGGATTTAAGTTTTTCAAGGTATTTTGTGTAGTCATCAATAGTTTTGTATTGACCAACACCTTTTCTCTTTTTCTCTTCGTACTCTTTGTATTTTTTAAAACTTACCGTCGTTCCATCAGACTCAAAAAATGCACCGCAGGCAGGCTTAGCGGGAACCTTAAACGGCGACGGGCACGCCACCGTTGGGGAAGAATTTTTCTTTGGGTTTTTATCCAACGCCGCAATCGCCGAGGCACGTGCGAGCGAACACGCCGTCATTTCGCCGGTAAACGGATCGCCCCCACCACCCATTCCACCTGCAATACCCGAAGCCAACGGCGCTGCAAAGTTCTGAACCGCCTGACCCACCGCTGTTGTCGGCTGCTGGGCCCAAGCGGGAGGAGAAACAAGCCCCAAGATCACCAAAACGTGTGGCACAAACTTAATCCACGACAACTGTTTAAATTTTAATCTCAGGACGGCGGGCATAGGGGATTTCATCGGGCAGTTCCTCGGTTTTAGTTTATCGATTGTCCAATCGGGATGCGAGAGCGCAACCCCAAACCGCCCGCAAATCGGCAAGTTTTGCCGTGTTTTGTGCCCCTCCCCCAAAACTCCGCTTGAATCCTGACCCTTTCCCCAGTACCCTAGTTTAAATTTAAGAGTGGCATCAGGTAAAAAGATAGCGAGCTCAACAGGCTCGCTTTTTTTTTGTGATCCATCGTCGATAGTGAAAGGTAATTGCGCGCGAATGACGGACCCCGTCCTAGAAGAAAAACTATTTCATGAGCTTGAGGCTGTGCTTAACCCCATGGGTTACGAACTGGTGGAGCTTGAGACTGTTTATGGTCGGGGAAAACTTTTGCGTCTTTACATTGATTGTACAGGTGGCGTGGGATTGGACGATTGCGCCAAAGTATCGCAAATGCTGGACCCCGTGCTGGATGCCAGCGCTACGGTCGAATCGTTGTTTAAATCCGGATACGAGCTTGAAGTGTCTTCGCCCGGAATTGAGCGGCCTTTGCGCAAACCCAAAGATTATGCGCGTTTTGCGGGCGAACATACACGCATCCACTTGAACCGCCCTCTCACCGCAGATGAATCGCAAGCGCCGGATTACGTCGCAAAGAATCCGAAACAAAAAAATTACTTCGGAAAACTGTTGGGATTCGAAACCTTGGGAAGCCAAGGCTATGTGGTGTTCACTGTCTTGCCCGAGGACGGAAGACAGTTAAACGTCAAAAATGCGGGTGTAAAACCTAAAGCCAAAAAGAAAAAACAAGCCGAAGGGGATAAACCCGAAGGCGTAAAAATTTATATCCCTCATCCGTTGATTTCAAAAGCGCACTTGGTGCCCGAAATCGACATGAGCAAAATGGAAAGCGAAACAGGAGAAGCTTATGAACTTGACTGAATTGAGCCGTGTCATTGAATCGGTGGGCCGTGATCGGGGCATCCGCAAAGACATTATTATTTCTGCCGTGGAACAAGCCATGCTTGCCGCAGCTCAGAAAAAATATGGTTCTCACGCGATTTTAGAAGCCCACTACAATGACGAATCTGGCGAAGTCGATTTGTATCTCTTTAAAAAAGTGGTCGAAAGTGAACCGGAAATGCTTGAAGAAAGCGAAGAGATCAACATCACGGAGGCGTTGGATCTTGACCCCCAAGCCCAGGTCGGGGATGAACTCGGAGTAAAAGTCGAAACCCCTTCTTTTGGTCGTGTTGACGCTCAAACCGCAAAACAAATTATTTTTCAAAAAGTACGCGATGCCGAACGCGACATTGTATTGAACGAATACATGCCGCTTAAGGGCGAAATTGTGTCCGGGATTGCCCGACGCATGGAACGCGGAAACTTGGTGATCGACCTTGGGCGTACCGATGCGCTCCTTCCCCGCAATGAAATCATTCCTGGAGAAATGTATAAGCCGGGAGACCGAGTGCAAGCCCTTCTTACCGATGTGGTGACGACAACCAAAGGTCCAGCTCTTTACATTAGCCGCACCTCGCCTAAATACGTCATGAAATTATTTGCGAACGAAGTTCCGGAGATCCGCGACGGCATTATTGAAATTAAAAGTTGTGCCCGCGAGCCCGGATCGCGCGCCAAAATCGCCGTCGTCTCTAAGGTCCGTGACATTGATCCCGTAGGCGCATGCGTGGGGATGAAAGGTGTCCGCGTTCAACAGGTGATTCAGGAACTGAAGGGTGAAAAAATTGATATTATCCCTTGGTCCGAAAACCCCATGATGTTTGTGCGCTCTGCCCTTTCGCCCGCCGAAATTTCATCCATCCGTGTGGATGAACGCGGAAAAATGATGGAAGTCATGGTCGAAGACTCTCAGCTTTCATTAGCGATTGGAAAACGCGGCCAAAACGTGCGACTAGCGGCCAATATCAGTGGTTGGAAATTGGATATTATTTCCAAAACCAAACACCAAAAACGCATCCAAGATGCAGTAGCTAACCTCGTGAATATTGAAGGTGTTTCTGAAACGGTGGCCCGTGCATTGTCTCAAGCCAGTATCTTTAACATTAAACAACTTTCAGACACAGCAATCGAGGCTCTCATCAAAGTGCCTGGGTTTGACAACAAAGAAACCGCGCAAGTGATCTTGGACAAAGCCAAAGCCTTGGTGGCCTCCGGAGCATCATTTGTGAACGGTGTATCCACCGCAATCACAATGACTGAAACGTCGAACAAAGATGCGGTGAAGGATGCGGCAAACGAAAAACTAAAAGCCATGATTAACGAAAGCGAAGCCGCAACAGAAGTTGAAGCGGCTCAAAACGCCAGTGCCCATTCAGGCCAAGGAGATGCTCAATGATGGAACGCGGATCGACGCCCGGGGGAACACTTGCTACTCATTCTGGAGCAATGCCCGAACCCATGAAGGTCTATGAGCTTGCCAAAGAACTCGGCATGGACTCCCTTTCTTTAGTGGACCGCTTAAAAAGTCTTGAAATCGCCGTTAAAAAC
>JAIXVT010000241.1 GCA_027482725.1 Pseudomonadota bacterium
CAGTTAACCGCGACAAACTTTTTGGTTTTTCTACTACTATTGTGATGGATAGCTCGTGCCACAAGCTCTTTGCCTGTGCCGCTCTCACCCAAAATCAACACATTGCTGTTGGATAGCGTAGCTTTTGCGATCAGCTTATAGACCTCGACCATCGCTGCGGATTTTCCAAGCAAGGTTTTGGGATCAATGGGAACCGGCTTAGACCTTGCAACAGGTTTCTTTTTATCGGAGTCCGCGCCAAGCCCCTGTGCTGATGCTTTTTTTAGCAACCCCGCGAGTTTTTCCAAATCAAAGGGCTTGGAGATATAATCAAATGCCCCTTTTTGTATTGCCTCTATCGCGCCGTCCATACTTCCAAATCCGGTCATGAGCACTACCCCGACATGGGGGTTCATCGCTTTTAATTGCTTCAACAGGGACAGACCGTCCTGAGCCTCCATGCGGATATCCGTCAAAACCAGAGACGGACATTTTATTTGAGCGATTTCTAACGCAGACTCCGCAGACGCGGCACACGTGACTCGAAACCCTCGTGTTTCTAAAAACTCTTTTAACAATTGGCGTGTGACGTCATCATCATCGACCACCAGAAGATCCATAGGCATGATCATTCGGTATTCTACGAAGGATTCTTGGCAAGGTCTATCTCCACCCTCACCCCCGACAGAGAATTGCCCAAGCCCCTGGCATGATCAACAGAATCCGTTAATGAACTTACACTAATGTTTCCCTGATGACTTTTCAAAATCTGTTGGCAGATCGACAAACCCAAACCATTGCCTTCACCCACGGGTTTTGTCGTAACAAAAGGGTGAAAAAGCTTACCTTTGATTCCCTCGTAAAGCCCTGGGCCATTGTCTTGAATAACGATCTTAAACATAGGAACCCCCTGATCCATAACGGTACGGGTTTCAATCTGAATGACACGAAAAGAATCTAGTGCTCCCTTCAGGGCATCAATTGCATTGTTGAGAATATTAAAGAGGACTTGCTCGAGTTCGACTGGGGCAATCCGGATTTGATCGTCTTGTCGCGCATAATGCTTTTCGATTCGAATCTCATATCGATGGAGCGTCGGGGATAACACCTCAATCACTCGATCCATAGTTTCGTGAACGGAAACCCACTCGCGCTCCGCCGCTGAGCGCGAGGTTGAAGCGAGAAAGTTCTTCACAATTTTCTCAATTTTCTGAATCTGACCCTCTATGATTTTCGCCCTCTGATCGAGGAACTCAGGGAGCTGATGACGCATCAACTGCAAATGCCCGCTCATCGCGTTCAACGGGGTTCCGATTTCGTGAGCAAATTGCGCGGTCAACTGCCCCATAGCCGCAAGCTTCTCGATTTGAATCCATTCGCGCTGGAGCTCAAGGAGCTGGGACTGCAATAACTCGTTACTTGCTTGGGCACGCTTCAAATCCTGCTCATTTTGGATGGCTCGGCGTAAGAAAAAGTTAAGGAGCAAAACAAGTAATACTGCGCTGGCGAGTGCACCAAAAATGTTCACCCGCGTAATCCCGCCACGTAACGTGCGGACGATCTTCAGTGAAACCATGACCTGAAGATTCATGAGCTCTCCTGACCATTTTACGGGCATGAGAATCTGCCAAACTGGCACATCATCTTCTTCGCGCTGGAAAACCTCAACTTGGGTCACTAGCCCTGGCCGGGGGAGTTCTTCGGTTTCCGGGTTTTCTAGGCTTGAAGCAAAAATATAGGGAATTTTTTTTTCATTTAGGCGAATGAGATCCAAGCGCAGGATCGTGGGCTGAGCATACATCAGCCGTTGAAAAACATCTTCGACGGACTCCCTTGGGTTTGTACGCGCCCACAGTTTTCGAGTCTCAATTTGATTTTGAAGCACCTGGGCTTGTGCCAAGCCTAACTGTTTAAGTTCATCATAAAACGCAGGAATAAATAATCGAGACGTCACCGCACTTAAAATCAGGGAGACCGGAAAAATGACGATAAACAAAATCAGAATGACGCGTTTTTGGAGATCTAGACTCACCCAGAGATTCTTGAAAACCATGCGCTTATTATGGCTAATGACTAAAAAAAAAGCCCAGGTCTTTTGGACCTGGGCCAAGCTTTCCCGTGAGGGAAAATCTTAGTGTCCAGCAGCTGGAGCAGCAACTTCAGCAGCTTTTTCTTCTTTTTTGCCTTTTTTAGCTTTTTTATCGGCTTTAGCGGCATGATCATGGCCTTCATGACCTGCAGCGGCAGCAGGAGCTTCTGTTTTTGCAGCGTGGTTGCTTGCGAATACTGGACCAGCAAGTAGAGCGATAGCGATAAGTGATAGAGTTTTCATGATTTTATCCTTTGTTGAAGTTTTAAGATTTACGGTCATGGTCTTGACCCATTCAAGACTTTGACCCCAAACCCTGTCTCTCGACAATGTTCGTTTATTACAGATGCACATGCCGTGCCAAGAAAAAACCCAATGATATCTGCATTTTTTTTTGTGACAGGGTTCTCGTGTCGCAGGCTTCGTCGTACCCTGTTGCAAATGCTCATACCCCAAACCTCGCCTCTCTGGGAAAAAACATTC